>JABSOL010000010.1:0-26086 GCA_013215985.1 Campylobacteraceae bacterium | reverse complement strand
CGTTTTAATTTAGAGTGATTTATCTAGATAAATATTAATTTATTTAAATTAATATCTAATATCACAATACTTTTACATATCAATAATACCTAATATTTTATTAATAGTTTTTTACTTTGCTTTTTGAATAAATTTAATATTCTAGAATTATAATCTATTGATTCTATTTACTCTCACATTACAAAACCTGTTATATCCTAAGTATCGATTACAATATAAAAAGATGAATTTATTTTTTGTGATACTTATTATAAAAATCCACTTGATAATCTTCTTTCAATCTTGGGCTATAAATTTTAATGATTCAGAAGATTTAGTAACTATTAATAATAAGCATCAAAAAACTGTTTTTCTAACAATACAGCTTGAGTAATGATATAGCAACCCTAAACAGGACAAAGAAATAATTATCTATGCAGCCATTTCGATTTGTAACATTTCCTCCTCAAATATACTTGGTGACAAGTAATTAGTATAAGAATGTCTTCTCTTTCGATTATAAAAAATCTCAATATATTCAAATAACATTTCATTTGGTTTAGATTTGTTTTTTAAACTTTCTTGATAAAAAAGTTCTGTTTTTAAAGTATGGAAAAAACTTTCAGCAACAGCGTTATCCCAACAATTTGCTCTACGACTCACGAGGTACCCCTTGAGGGTGTACTTTGAGCTATATTATTTTTATTTAATACCTCTTTAAAAGAATTAGAAGCATATTGAACGCCTCTATCTGAATGAAATATTAATCCTGAATTAGGATTTTTATTTGTTATTGACATCTCTAAAGCATCGATTATAAGGCTTGTATTCATGTTTTCATTAATTGACCAAGCAACTACTTTTCGTGAGTATAAATCAATTACAGTGGCTAAATAAAGCCAACCTTGTATTGTTTGTATATAACTCACATTAAAAAAATATATATACATATACTTTTTTAATATTCCTATCACCAACATATTTTTCATCTGGATTGGATGCATAAAAATCTCTATTTAATACATTTGGTGCTATTTCCTTATCATGTTTTGAATCAGTAGTATTCACAAATTTGCTTTTAATTGTTGCTTTTAGATTATAATATTTCATTATTTTAGCGATTCTTTTTCTTGAAACTATTACACCATTGTCATATTTTAACTCTGCTTTTATTCTTAATATACCATATCTTCTTTTTGATGTATTTATAGATAAAAATGAGTTGAAAGAGTTTGACACATATACTATGGCTAGATTTTTTATTACTTCTACCTGGGGAGAAATTTCATTAACACCCTCACTATGTTGTAAAAAATATTTTTTACAACATAGTGAATATTTAATAAAACTATTAAAAGTTTATAAATCATAATAATTGAGTACAAAAATATGTTACCCCTTCTTTTAGTCTGTTGAGTTTGTAAGGGTTTTTGATTTCCTGTCTTTATTAAGTTTATTGGTCTTTGACTATAGAAGAATTTTCTCTTTCTTTTTTGTGTTTAGCTTTTTAACTATTTTCATAAAAATTTCAACTTTCTAAAACAGGATTTCATACACTAACGTGTTTACTACTTGACTCATAACGTCGGTATTGAGGAACAAAGTAAGTAACGGTCAACTCCATTAAATTGTTTGTATCTATTGCGAACAATTTAACCTAAAAGTTTTCTCATCTACTACTTCGTTTTCCTCCTATTTCTTGTTATGTGTGGAACTTTCAATTGCAAATTGAAAGTCCTGCTGTCTTCACTAAAAAACTTCACTTTGATATGAAGCAAGTAACAGTCTTATAATTGTTGATGTCAAAGACATCAACAATCAGAATATGTTTACTTTTTCATAATCATTGTTAAGAAACAATCATTTAACATAGGCACATAACGTCTTAATTGAGGGACAAGTGGGCGAAACAACTTGATAGTTCAGTCTTTAGATTCTATCTATTCGACACTTAAAAGCTCGAGACTTTCGCTCATTACACTTGTTCTTCTTCTTCCTGTGTTTTGTTATATTTAATTAGTTTTATACAGTAATCCTAGTGAGCCAATTTTCCATTCTTTAAGATATTGTGTATTTATTTTTAACTTATAATATTCATTACCACTTATATTTAAACTATAAATCTTATTAGTTTTCTTTTCTTTAACTTTCAGATAATAAGATTTTCCATGTTTAGAATAGCTTATTGAAAGGTAGGTGATTTTACCATTAATTATTTTGCTTTTTTGTTCACCAATTAATACATTAAAACTAAGGGTATGTGAATAAATTGTCAAAATTGCTAATATTGAAAAACAGAATGCATAAAATATTGTTTTTATATTACCATTTCTTCTTTTCCATGCAGGTATATGAAATATACTAATATAAAATATTATTATGATAATTGGTAGACTTAGATAATAAAATGATAATTTATATATCGTATAAGACATATTTGATTGAGTATCTAGAAAATAATGTGGGAGAATATTTAATATAACTATTATTCCTAATAAAGTTTCTCCATAAAAATTAATATGTTTTTCAATTTTACTATCATCTGAAAAATTATACATATTATGTCCTTTAATATAACGTCTGTATTGAGGAACAAAGTAAGTAACGGCCAACTCCCATTAAATTGTAAGCATCTCTTGAGAACAATTTAACCTAAAAGTTTTCCTCCAATTACTTGTTATGTGTGGAACTTTCAATTTGTTATGAAGCTGGTAATAGTTTTATAATTGTTTGTGTCAAAGACATCAACAATCAGAATATGTTAACTTTTTCATAATCATTTAAAGAAACTATCATTTAGCTTAGGCACATAACGTTTGACTTCAGCGACGCTCGCGTTCGCTTCGAGGTTTTGTTATATTTAATTGTTGTCATTAATTAATATTAAATAATTTAGTATCGTTTCCCAGCAATTATGCCAGGAATTAATTATTCCATAACTTTTTCTAGTCTCTTTTTCAGATAATGTTCTAAAAGTTTTTGACCACTATCAAACATAATGTGATACATCAAAAAATCCTTTGCATTTATAACGCCTGCCATCAACCGTGGGGTTTATTGATGGATTTTAGTCTATAATTCGCGAATCTATTAGCCTAAAACCCTGCAATAAACGGAGTCGGATTACATGGCCTTGTTATATGATTTTTACATTCCTAGCAATCATAAATACTTCATCTGCAGAATACAAATTGGAAATAGTTGCTTCAACTTTTGCTCCCAGTTCTTTTTCATAGAGCCTTTTGGCTTGATTATCTGCACGAGTTGAAACTGTCACATGTTTTAAAATTGAATCTTGCTCAGCCAGTTGTTTACATACTAGTTTTAATGATTCTTTGATAAGTTTGCCACCAATGCCCTTTCCCTGCATTTTAGGCAATACACCAATTTGTTCTAGATCCATTATTGATTCTGGCCTAAAGCCACTTTTTTGGGCCCAGATAATAAACCCTACCACTTCACCGTCCAACACAGCTACATACATCATGAATCTTGGAAATGCATTAAAATTACATGTTAACCATTCTAATGATAATCGTTGACGACTAAATGCTTGCTGATGTATTTTCGAAGCATACTCTAAATCTTCGGCCTTAATTTTTCTAATTTCCATAATAATTCCTATGATGCCACTCTTATAACTATTTATTCATTCCCATTTTTGTCCATTTAACCCATATTCTAATTATTAATAGACAAATAAATGTCCCTTTAATAATATAATAAATGTGCGTATGTCTTGGATTAAAATTTATCTTGTATTGTAGTAGTATTTAACTTAAATATAAAATGTAATTTTAGCCCTTGTGTCCTTGTTATTTGGACAAAAATGTCCGTTAATAAGTATATTTCTTGTAAAAGAGACATTATGTCCCTTAATCATGAATATTAATTTAAAGAATTAATTTCGTATATTATTAATATAGTTACAAATATGTTAGTAAAGAAAGTTCTAGTAATTTCCAAATTATTGAAAATGACTAGAATTAGTATTTTGTTAATACATACACTTTATAGAAGTAGAGTTATAATTATTCTACAATTTGATGTAATCTTGAACAATGTTTTAAATGAATTTGAGATCCATTCATATCATTCATAATGTCTTGAAAACTATGAATATGTGCATTATAAATATAAATAAATATTTCATCATTTTTTTCTAAATAATGTTTTTTACCAAAGTTTGCATATGCAGTAGCTCCTGCTGCAATTAAAATTCCTTTTTTTTCATCAAGATCTTTAATAAATGGATTTAATTCTTCTAAAGGTCCACAGTCTTCTTGATTATTAAATTTATTTATCATCCAATCTTTTAAAGTATCAAAAAAATATGAATATGAGTTTACTGCTGATGTAGTTCCATAATCATGTAAAATTCCATCTCTTTTAATAAAAGAACAAATATGATAATTATTTAAGATACCATCTTGTGTAAAATTATCAATTTTAATGAATTCATTTGATATTCCCTTAGAATTAGCACCCCAGTTCTTTTTTGTACTTAATTTATTTCCATCTTGAACTCTAATACTACAGTCATTAAAAGCTGCAAAATATTGAGGAATTAAATCTATTAGTTTTCCATCTTTAAATACAAAATCACAAAGTAGGGCAACTTCAGCTTCAACTTGTAAAAACTCACAATCATTAAAATTAATTGTTTCATCTCCAATTGGAAAGTTTTTTAAAAAACTATCATGATTAGGAATATAAAAAGGAAATAATCCTTTTGGTGCATCTTTTTCTTTGGTTTGGATTTTTGAGAACTCATCTCCTTCTCCTGCCTCACTTAAATGGTTTGCAAAATTTCCAGCAACCCCAAAACCTAAATAATCTTTTAAAAATTCTGTATTATATATTTTTTTTTCCATAACTAATCCTTGATTCATAATATTTTATATCCTTGTTTTATGAATAAAGTACTTCCTTTTCTAATACAAAATTACTTTTTATATTTTAAGAAAAGAAAACTACATTTTATTCGTAACACTTTACTGGCTAGTTTGAGATCTTTTTTGACTTGCTTTTTAATATTCATAGTTTTCCTTTCTTATTTTTATTATTTAGAGAAGAATTTATTTTGAACTTCTTCTTTTAATTTAAATCCTGAAAAATGTGCTCTTTGAACTAATTCCCAGAAATATCTATATGTAGCTCTATCATGAAGCTCTGAATCATATTGTATTGGTCCCCAAGAAGCTTCTTGTGCAGCTAAAAGAATGTTTTGAGCATCTTCAACTTCTGCAAAATCAACTTTCATTGCATCTACAATTGCTTGTATTTGTGTTGGATAAATAGACCACATTCTCATAAATCCAAATGATTCTTTTGCAATTTTAGCATCTTGATATGTTTGATAAGGATTCTTTAAATCTAAAGTAACATTATGACAAGCAATTACATGATTACTTAATGCAGCTTGTGCAACTTTAGCTTTTGCAGCTGCTATTAATTTATGTTCAAATTGACCAGGACTTCTCATATTTGAAGCTGCAATTGCACCTTGATAACCTGATACAAAATCCATTAGTCCAAAGTCTAAAACTTGTAACCAAGGCAGTGTTGCTAATTTTTCAACATCTTTTAAAGCACCATGTGTTTCAATTAAAATATGAATTGGAATTTCTCTATTAATTCCTACTTCTTTACACTTAGCTTGAATATACTCAATTTGCTCTTTTGCATCTTCATATGAATTTGATTTAGGTAAAGTAATATAAGCTAACTTTTCACCTGCACCTGGAACTAAGATATTAATATCTTCTCTCCAATGTTCATTTGCACAATCATGAATTCTACAACCAGCTTGTAAATACTTATTATTGTCTGAATTAACAAGCCGTACAATCATTTGTGCATGCTCAATTTCTTTTCCCGTCTCAGCTCCATCTTCACAATCACAAGTAATATCAAATACTGGACCTATTTTTTCTTGTATAGACATAGCTTTTAAAATTAACTTTTCACTACCTGCAAAGTGCTCACAAGATGGAATAATTGGTAGAGATTTTCCTGATTCAAATAATGCTTCATTTGGGTGTGTCATAATAAATCCTTTAAATTTTAATTATATTTTATTTCTTTTTGGAATAACAACTGTATAGTCTAAGTCCAAAACAATGTTTTTTATATATTTTCCATTTTCGTCTTTTATATTTTCAACTTCGTCTGATTTTTTATTTTTTGTAACAATTGATCTTAATCTTAAAAGTCCTATGTCTGATCTATTAACTAAGTCTATTTTCTCTAAAATTTCTGTATAGGCGTAAATAGTATCACCAGCTACAGATGGGTTTGCATGTACTCCTGCATTTATTGCATAAATCCAAAAAGCATTTTGTAAACCATTAAAAGAAATAGATCTCATTAAAGACATTATATATCCGCCATATATTAATCTTTCTCCAATAGCAGAGTCTTTCATCATAAAATCATCAAAATGTACTTTCGCATTGTTTTGATAAAGTTTAGTTGCTAGTGTATGATCACTATTATTAATAGTAATACCTTCATTATGATTTAGTCTTTCATTAACTTCGTAATCTTCAAAAAGATATTCTCCACCTGTATAATCTGTATTAATACTTTTTATATTTGGTATGAAAATATCTTTTTTAATTTCTGTGCTTTCTCTAAATTCAGGCACTTCATTTATATATGAACGTATTGAATGATCTTTTTTATGAACCATTACCCAACGTTTTAAATTAAGTACTTCTTCATCATTTTGGTTATATCCAATTGAATGAACATAAAGTACACCACTTTTACCACTTGAATTCTCTTTTAAACCAATAACTTTACTTTTTAAACTTATTGTATCTCCTACAAATACAGGATGTACAAAATGAACTTCTGCATATCCTAGATTTGCAATAGCATTTAAAGATATATCTTGAACAGATTTAGCAAATGTTAAATGAAACATTAATAAATCATCAAGTGGTCTTTTTTTATATCCAAGCTCTTTTGCCATTATTTCACTTGAATGAAGTGCAAACCTACTACCTGTTAATGCTATGTAAAAAGAAACATCTCCTTCGCTTATAGTACGAGGAAGAGGGTGGATAATTTTTTGATTTAAAAAAAAGTCTTCAAAAAAATTACCCTTATTAACTTTATTAGAAATTTTTATCATACTTACTCCTAAAATGAACTTTGACCAATTTCTTTAAATCTTTCATATAAAGTAATTGTTCTTTGTGCCCAATTAATTCTAGATTTATCAATTAATTCTCTACCTATCATAATTACTTCTTTACCATTTTTCAAAGCATCTTCATAAGCTAAGATTAAATCTTTTGCTTTTTTAATTTCTTCTTGTTTTGGAGTAAAAATATCATTTACATATTCTAATTGAATAGGGTGTAAAACAGCTTTACCATCACAACCTAAATAGAATGCTTCTTTTGTACTAGCTTCACAAGAGAACTCATTTTTAACATCATAATGAGGACCATCAATAATAATTTTGTCATAAGCTCGTGCTGCTAAACATATTTGTGCCATATAATGGAACATAGCTTTTGAGCTTCTTTTTATATCTATTTGTAGTTTTTGAGCTAATCTATTTGTACCAATTATTATGCATTTTAAGCTCTTGCTAGCTGCACATATTGATTGAATGTTTAATACACCTAAAGGAGTATCAATCATAATCATAAACTCTAAATTTTCAGATATACCTTGTATTATTTTCTCAGCTTTTAAAACATCATCTGCACTTTCAATACTTGAGAATAATACTCCATCAATATCAAGCTCTTTTAATAATTCTAAATCTTTTGTAATAAAGATACTATCTAGTCTATTTACTTTTATAATTCGTTCTGAGTCCCCAAATGATGGATTCTTTTTGAACTCTTTTTTAAGTAAGTCTCTAGCTATTTCTTTTTGATCTTCTAAAATACCTTCAAGATTAAAAATAATTGCATCTGCTAAAACAACTCTAGATCTATCAATGTGTTTTTCATTATTAGCAGGTGTAAATAACATTGATCTTCTTGGTCTATATATGTTTTGAGCTAATAAAGGTTGTGTTTCTTTTTTTCCTATTTTCTCAATTTCTTTTAATAAATCTTTTCTTAGAACTTTTCCATTTTTAGTTTTAGGATATTCCTCTAAAACATATATTTCTCTAGGAGCTTTATATTTAGCAAGGTTTTTTTGACCATATTCTAAAATCTCTTTTTTCTCTTCTTGACTTAGAGTTTTTGAAGCTAAAATAACTATTACCGGAATAGTTTTATTTGCATCTACATTTAAACCTAAAGCAACACAATCATCAACTTTATCATGTACTTTTATTACTCTCTCAATTTCATGAGGACTTACTCTAAAACCAAAAGTATTAATAATGTCATCTTTTCTACCTAAGAACCAGATATAACCTTCTTTATCTTTTTTAGCATAATCACCTGTAAAAAAGTATCCATTTCTTTTAACTTCGCTTGTTTCTTCTTCTTTATTCCAGTATTCTAAAAATAATCCAGGATTATCTAAACCAATACAAATCATACCTTCTTCTTCAACATCAACTTCTTTTAATGTTTGGGGGTCTAATAATTTAACATTATGTCCAGGTTGCACAAAACCAGCAGAACCAGGTCTAATTTTTTTATATTTAGAGTGTGAGATATAATATGAGAATTCACTCATACCAATAGCTTCATAAATATCTTGTTTAAATCTTTTTTGCCATAAACTTACCATTTCAGAAGATAAATGTTCACCCGCACTCATACAATGTCTCAAAGAAGGACAATCTTTACTTGTAAAAGATGTTTTTTGTAAAATCTGTCTATATATAGTTGGAACTCCAATAAATATAGTACATTTATGTTTTTTAATTAGTTCAACCCAAGATTTAGCATCATTGCTACCCTCATAAGCAATTACAGTTTGACCCATATATAATGGATCCATTAACGCAGATCCTAAAACATAAGTCCAATTAAATTTACCAGAATGCATAATCCTATCATTGTTTTTGTAATCAAACCAAAACTCACTAGCAGGAGTTCTTCCAATTAAAGATCTATGTGAGTGTAAAACACCTTTAGGAAATCCTGTTGTTCCAGAAGTATAAACTAAATATGCAGGCTCACCTGATTTTGAATTATAATGATTAGGTGTTACATGTGCATTTTCAATTACTTCTTCAAATGAATATAAATTAGCTGCATAAGGTTTTTGTAAAGTAGATATATCTTCACAACCAACTACAATTATATGTTTTAAATTATCAAGGTTCTCTAAATAAGGTAATAAAGTATTATATATACTTAAAGATACAACTATAGCTTTAGCTTGTGAATCTTCTGCTAAGTATTTAACTTCAGGACCAGATAATAGCGTTGAAGTAGGAACTGCAATAATTCCAGCTTTAATACTTGCAAAGAACGAAATAGGGTAAGCTAAAGAGTTTTTTAAACAAATTAGCGTTCTATCTCTTACATCTATTTTTAGTGATAATAAAAAGTTAGCAAACTTATCACTTTGTTGGTTTAACTCTTTATAAGTGATTTGATTTGTACCTAAAATACTATCTTCAATAATCATAGCTATAGCATTTTCTTTATTTGTACCCATATGAGCAGTAGTACAAGCAGTTCCTATATTTAAATATTCAGGAACTTCAATTTTCCACTGTGCATTTTGTTCTAGTTTCATTTTGAACTCCTTTTATATTTGACCAAATGGCCAGTTTTCTCTAAACGTATGTAGCGGCATTTTATTTATTACAGTTAATGCAAATTTCTGATCTTCAATATCTAAACTTTTTAAAGCATATGCTCTTAAAATGTTTTGTAACGATTTTCCAAACATTGGAGGATCTAACATTTCACCATTATGTCTAATAGCACCACTTAATAGTGCATCAGCTTCAAGTGCTGCTTTTAAAATAAATACATCTTTTTTAATTTCTTCTGGACTTGGAGTAAAAGCAACTTTACATATATTAATATGATTAGGTGTAATTACTTGTTTTCCAGTTAAACCCATAGCTGTTTCTCTTTTAGCATGAGCATATACATGTCTAGATGCATCATCACCATGTAAATCTAACCATCTTCTAATATCTTTTTTCTCTAAACATGAATCAGGTAATGAATTAGGTGTTAATAAAACTTCAACTCCACCAATAACTCCACAACCTTGAATTCTAGCTTCCATAGTTAAAATATTAAAGAATGTTTCTAATTCATCAATCCAACCCTCAGGTGTAATTTTATAAGCCATAGCTTTTGAGAAATCATGAATTCCAAAGATTACATGATTTACAGTTGAATAAGACATTAACTTATCAGCAATCTTAAGTGATTTTGGATGTTCAATAATTGGTTGAATTGTTAAAGTACTACCAATAGAGATTAACCAAGAAGATAAATCTCTAATTTCTGCATCTCCATAAACTTCACCTGCTTTTGAAAGTACAATTACATCTATATATTTATGAACTTGTTTAATTAGTTTTAAATCTTCTTCATACTCTTCTGTTCTAAAAGGATTAATTCTAATAGCTATTTGAAAATCTCGTTCAGGGAACTTAGGTAATTCTTCTAAAAGTAATTTCCTAGACATTTCTTTCATTCTACAGCCATCTTCTAAATCAAATAACAAAGTATGAGCTTTTGTTTTATAAGCATGCTTTTGTAATCTTAATTTTGCCTCTTCTATACTTTCATAATTCCCATCTAATGGATTAAATTTAATAGGTGGGTAATAAATTTGAATACCTGGCCAAAATCCTCCAAGAACTGGAAATAAATCGTCTTTTTGTGTAAGTTTTGCTAAATCAACTGTTTCTAATATCATAACCTTCTCCTAATAAATAATCTTTTTGTAAGTGAATTTAATCATAGTTATCTTTAGTGAAAACTAAGTATCAAAAGTATTTATTTAATTTAAGTTAGTATTTATTAAATTAGAAAGGCTATAGAGTAGGGATTTGTAAAGAATAAAATTTATTAATCTCATATAATGAGAAAAATTATTTTAAAAATTTAGCATAATGAAATAAAAATTTAAATATTTATGATAAACTATTTTAAAATGTAGAAGAAAATAAAAGAATTTAATAAATTATTACTTAGAAAAATGAAGACAAATCACTAATAAGAAGTAAATATGAAAAATCAGAATAAATCTTTAACAAAAGGCCTTCAAATATTTTTAGAAATTTTATATTCTCCAAATGCTTTAACGGCTGTTGTATTATGTAAAAAGTTCAATATTGATAAAAGTACTATGTCTAGAATTCTTAATTCATTAATTAGTGAAGGATTTATTAAATACCTAGATAATAGTAAAGCTTTTGAAAAAGCTGATTTATTAGATGTAATGAGTTCAAAAGAAAGTAGAAATATTTTAATTAATAATACAAAAGACTTATTAGAAAAAATCTTTAATCTTACAAATGAGTGTACTTATTTAGCAGTTGAAGATAATAAAACCCTAATATATTTAAATCAAATTGATAATTCTACAAGAGTTATTAAAATGAGAGACTCAATAGGTTTATTTGCACCTTTACACTGTACAGCTTTAGGAAAAGTAATTTTAGCTTTTGCTGAGGTAAATACAGATATTTTAGAATTAGAAGAATATACAAGTAATACATTAGTTAAAAAAAGATATATAGATAAAACTATAGAAATAGTAAAAGATAATTCTTATGCAATTGAAATAGAAGAGTTTGAATATGGTTTATCTTCAGTATCTGTTGCTATTTATAATAAAGATAAAAGATTTTTAGCAGCTGTTGGAATTTCAGGTTTATCTGCAAGACTAGATAAGTCTAAACTTGAGTTCTTTGCTAAAGAGATGTTAAAACTAAGTTCACAAAGCATAAGACTTTAAATTAATTTCTAAATATAATACTCCTTTTAAAACTTACATTTTGTTAGATTAAGACCGATATTAACAATTAGTAGTACATAATGTATGATTTACCTAGAAATTCAGACTTGAATCTAACATTCATTCTTTTGAATAAGGTATTAATTTAATTAAAAAAGTATCTTAATATTTAATATAAAACACCTAATCTATGGGATTATATAACATTATGAATCTAACATCAAAAGTGTATAATAATAGTTATTATTAAGGCTAATTCATATATTATGTACTACTAATAAATAGTTAGAAGATATTATGAATATTAAAAAAATGGAGGAATTATGAGTTTAAAAGACATACCGCATCCGATACTATACTCAACTATGAGTACTTTAGCGTATAACATTAATAAAAAATATTATGGAGATAAACACTATCTTTGGTGTACTCCATATTTTGGTTCAGATTTTCAATCTCCACATTTTACAGTACCACCAAGTTCATCACCTCTTGAAATTTATAATACACTTAAAAATGAAGTGGATGGTGCAGATTTGCATAATACTAAAATAAAACTAAATAGAAGAGGCATTAGAAAAGGTGCAGATATAATGCTGAAATTAAAAAAAATATCGGTAGAAACTCATGCTGAAATTATTATTATTTCAAAACGTGCAAAAGATCAACAATTTAAACCTTTGCTTTGTGTTATTTCAAGAATTGAAGCAGTAGCATTTTATCAGAAAGTAAATGTTAAAGACAAAGCAAACCCATTGTCTCATGAGTATATTGTTTCTGATTTACCTCATACAGCATTTGACATTATAAGGATTGGATAAAATGAACAAGTTAATAATTTTAATTAAAAAATACTCAGTTGCTGATGCAAGATCAGCTTTTTATTACTTAAGTCGTTATTTAAAACAGGCTTCAACTTATGATGAATATCAAAAGGATATCTTTATAGACGATATTGAAAGTGCTCCAAATGAATTGGTAAAGAACTTAACTTTGAAACTTATTAATTATATTGAAAAATCACAAGGGAAAAAATCTGCAAATTTTACAGATGATGAATATATACAATGGATGGATAAAATAAATATAGTTGAAAGTGAACTTGATCCCTTACCTTCAAAGTCTCAAATAAATATTGTAGAAAAAATAATAGATGATTTAATTCAACCTACAATAATTTTAAAAACTCCTAATAAATTCTAGCAGCGAACGCAGAGCGTCGCTGAAGTCAAACGTTAGAGGATGAAGTCTCGTCTATTTTATATATTAATTTTATTTATTCTTCAGCACAAAAGTTTATTAATTTACAAATTTAATTTTTAATGGTAAATACATCTATACATCACTACTCAAAGGAAATAATTATGCATAGATTAAATCTAACAATAGATGAAGAGTTATATGAACAAGCAAGAGTATTTTCTTTCATTGAAAAAAAATCAATTTCACAAATGATTAGAGAAAGTTTACATGAATACCTTTCTAAAAACTCTAAAATAAAAGAACAATCTAAACTAATATTAGAAGCAGACGATGAAAAATAAATTTTAGCAATTTTATCAAATGAAGAATTTACTTCTAATGATGATTTCAAAAGTAAATTTAATTTATGAAAATAAGTTATTCTAAAACTTTTGAAAAGAAGTTCTCCAAATATGATAGAAAACTTCAATAAAAATATTTAACTTAATTCAAAATCTTCCAAATGGAGATATAAAAAGATTAACAGAAAATGATGTTCCTCCAATCTTTAGAATAAGAGTATCAAAATACAGAATATTATTTCATATGAATGAAGAAGAAATATAAATAGTTAAACCCTCTAACAAAAACTCATATAATAAGAACATAGCAATTTAGCTATCATAAAGTAGAGAGTTAATAAATATAATATATCGGACAAAATCTAAAACGGCTAGTTTTTTTAAATAAAATAATTTCTTAGTTTCACTGCTAGTTTGATTTTATACTAAAAATTTGAGTGGCGAGAAAATCAGTGAAAGCTAGATTGTATATCATGAGGTAAAATTAAGTATAACGTAGTTTTATTAAATCAGGTAAAAGTAAAAACTTTTACCCTAACGAACTCTCAAATAAATTAATAAGTAAAGCAAGCATTTCTGTTTATATTCCAATCAATTCTTTAAATATAAAAATTTATAATAATATTACAGCTTTAAAATCTTTGTATTCAAAGCTGAAAAAGTTATATAAAAAAGATCTAAATAAACTTATTTTTGTTTATGAACCAACAGGTTCTTATTCTTTTCTAACTAAAAAGTTTTGTGCTTTAAAAAGCATAAAATCATTTATAATAAATCCTAAACAATCAAGTAATTTTGAGAAAGCACTAGAACAGAGAAGTAAGAGTGATAGAATAGATGATTTAATGCTCTCACGTGCTATTACAATAGCTAGAGAGAATGAAACACGTGAAACAATAAAAGAGATTATTGAATCAGATAAAAAATTATCTACTACTTATAAAAATATTCAAACAATACCAGGTATCGGTAAGATAGCTGGTATTGTACTTATGCATCTATTCATTAGTTATCCTAATGCAAATAAAAATCAAATTGTTTCTTTAACTGGATTAGATCCTATTATTAAAGAATCAGGAACATCTCTTAAAACTAAAGCTAGGATTTCAAATATGGTAGTAATAAAGTTTAATTAACAAATGAAAGATTTTTATAATAGATTAAAAGATAATGGTAAACATTCAACAGTAGCACAAATAGCAGTAATGAGAAAATTAATAGTAATTGCACATGCTTTACATAAAAACAATTGTACTTATAATGTTGATATTTATAATAAAGCTATTGGTAAAGTTATAGATAAAAGTGCTAAAATAAATACCGTTGCTTAAAATATAAAGTAATTTAAAAATACTTGTTAATATTTAAGAGATTAAGTAGGTTTAAAGGTGGCGACTAGCATCAAACGTTGGGTGAAAGGTTTACTTCTCTGAATATATTTTAAGCTCATATGAAAATCAAACATAAATATTTATATTTTGCTCATATTTTTTTATATTATTAATCCAATCTGTGTTCCCCCTTTTAATTCACGTAAAGAGCCATTCTTATAATCTATTGATAAGGTCTGCCATTTCATTAAATCAAAGCCATTTTTAACTAAGTCTTCTATATTATAAGTTAATTGAGTATCTTTGTCTACTTGATCTAAAATAATATATAAGAATAACTCTTTTGCATTATCCTCATTTAGTAATGATTCTAATAAAGTGATTAGTTTTTTATCATCTATTCCACTCACCTCTACTTTATTAGAATCTGAATTTATAGTAAATGTTAGATTAGTACCTTATAGTATTGTAATATTATCTATTTCAAGGAGTTCTTTTATTTGTGCAGATATTTTTTCTCTTTGAATGGATGTTGCTTTATCCACAATCCAATCTATTTCTCCTGTTGCAAAACTTTTACTTTGACCTACATCACGAAAAGAACCATTTTCAAAATCTATTGATAATACTAAGTCAGGTATTGAATCAAAACCTTTTTGTGCAAGTACTCTTAAATGTAAAGAATTTGGAGGAGAAATTTTAGATGGACCTAGCAAAATTGATTCTGGTGACTTTTGTGTAATTAAAGATCCTTCGGGTACAGTTTTAGTTTTAATTTTAATCTAAGAAAAAACTTCATTTGATGATGTTTGAAAAATATACTCTTAAAAACATTTACTTAAGTATTTTAATATTAATAGCTTAGAAAAATATAGAGTTCTTATTCTTCTAAAAGAAGTAATAAGTAAAAGAAATATATATTTGAAGTTTTAAAATTAAAATTTTCCTAAATTCTTCTACTTCTTTATAATGTTTATTTAAAGTATAAAATTTTTTACTATTAATTATTCTTATATATTAAAGAAGAATATATTGATTATTTGAAGTTATAAGCTATATTTTTTTTCTTAAAATATATTAATCTTAAATTTTAATGTTAAAAAGGTAAAAATTAAATGAAGATATTGTTTAATTCTAAGTTATTTCATGATATTTTGATTTTAAATTATCTTAATATTTCATATTTAATTTTAAATATGAATTTATGATAAAAATTTAACAAATTCTTATATCTGTTGTTTTTTGCTTCAAATATCTACTATTTTCGCATTATTTACTTGATAAAGCCATTATTTTAGTTTGCTTTTAGTTTTCTTTTGGTATACATATACATATATTTGATTTAAACATAATTATATTATATATTTAACATAAACAAGGAAACAAAATGGCAAATTTAGTAAACGGAACAGTAAAATGGTTCAACAGTGAAAAAGGTTTCGGTTTTATCGAACCAGAAGATGGTGGAAAAGATTTATTTGTTCACTACAGACAAATTAACAGCAATGGTTATGACAGAGTTTCTTTACAAGACAATCAAAAGGTAACTTTTGAAGTTGGTCAAGGTGACAAAGGTCCACAAGCAGAAAACGTTACAGGTCTGTAGCATTTCTTAAAAAGGCAGATTTATCTGCCTTTTTTTTTGTCTAAAAATTCTTATTCTTCAAATACTCTAACCCAAAATCATATAATTTAACAATTCTATTCTACCTATTATTATCATTAAAAGTATAATTTAATAAATTAATCTTTTTATTAACAATAAATAAAACATTAAAAAAACTAGATTATTGAATAAATCAACAATATCATTAATTAACAACTAAGTAAAATAATATAACAATATCTTTTAGTCAAACATAAGTTTTGTGAATACAAAATTATGCATTAAAGGATAAATATGAATATTGAATATAAAGTAAATAAAAATATCACAGCAAGTGAATTTATAGAAGTATTAAAAAATTCAACATTAGGTGAGAGAAGACCTATTAATGATTTAAAAACAATCAAAGGTATGCTTGATAATGCAGATATAATTATAACAGCTACAAAAGATAATAAAATCATTGCAATTGCAAGAGCAGTAACAGATTTTAATTATTGTTGTTATTTATCAGACTTAGCAGTCGATACAAAGTTCCAAAAACAAGGTATTGGAAAAGAACTAATTTCCAAAGTTCAAGAACAAATTAATGATAAGTGTAAAATCATATTATTATCAGCTCCAGATGCAAGTGAATACTATCCAAAAATTGGATTTATTCAACATAATTCTGCTTGGACAATAACAAAATAATTTAAAGAATTGTATTAGAAAAAAGAATATTTAATTTAATATTAAAATAAAGGTATTAAGTATGCCAAGACCTAAGAATAAAAAAGAACTAATAGACTTATCAAAAGAGCGTAAAAAAGTATTGTTTGATTTAATTAATAGTTTTGCTAATAAAGAAATAAGTTTTAAATTAGATAATAGAGATAAGAATCTAAGAGATGTATTAGCACACTTGCATCAGTGGCACTTAATGTTTCTTTTATGGTATAAAGATGGAATGAATAATAAAAAACCTATAATGCCAGAAGAAGGATATACTTGGAAAAGAACAAAAGAATTAAATCAAAATATTTGGCAAAAATATCAAAATAAGAGTTTTGTAGAAGTTGAGCTAATGTTTAATGATTCATATAAAAAGATTCAAGAATTAATAGAAAAACACTCCTACGATGAGCTATATACTAAAAAGTATTATAAATGGACAAATACTACTTCTTTAGCTTCTTATTTGATATCTGCTAGCTCTTCTCATTATGATTGGGCAATAAAATTAATAAAAAAAGAAAAAAAGGCTTTGTAATATATGAATAAAAATATTAAAGATAAAATCATTAGAATATGTAATGAAAAAATAGATAAAAAAGGTGAAACAGTTGGGCTTTCTTTTTATGCTTTTTTTGAGAATAAAAATACAAATCCAGAACTTTTAATGGAAGTTGCTTTATGGTGGATAAAAGAAGAAAAACTAGATCACTTTGAGAAAGCTTTAAAAATAAAACAAATGATTGAAAATATTAATGATTAAAGAAGAAAAATATTTATTTGTTGATGGTAGTGTAAATCCACAAGAGAAAGTAGGGTACGCATCTTATTTATATGTAAGTAAAGATGATTTAGAAAAAGAAGATTTTAAAGAAAACACAAAAAGATTTGAAAATACTTCTTCTACAAAACTAGAAATACAAGCTCTTTTGTGGGCTTTAGAAAATGAAGATTATACAAACGTAAAACTTATTATTTATACAGATTGTCAAAATGTTATAGGACTAGAAAATAGAAGAGAAAAGTTTGAGAAAAACAATTATCTTACGAAAACAAATAAAGAAGTGAAAAATCATTTGTTTTATAAAGAGTTTTTTAAATATCTTGATAAAATGGATTTTTCTTTTATAAAAGTAAAAGGGCATAAAAAAAGCTCTCTTAAAGATGATATCGATAAAGTTTTTACTTTAGTAGATAAATCTTCAAGAAATGCTTTAAGAGCAGAATTTTCTAAGTAGTGAAAATATAAGTGTAGAATAAAGAAAAATCTTTATTCTACAATGTGACCTACAAATTTACTCATATTATCTAAAATCTTTCCACCTTTTCTGAAACCTATTGCACAAGCTTCATAAGCATAAAATACACCAGCTTGGTAGTATTTTCCTTCTTCATCTTGGTTAAATTCATAATACTCTTGGTAAATTGCTTTATGACCTTCATATTCTCCATCAGTTTTAACATCTAAAGAATTATCAGCATTAACAATGGCAATATTAGCTCCTTCTCTACCAAAACATC
Source organism: Campylobacteraceae bacterium (assembly GCA_013215985.1). Classification (GTDB taxonomy): domain Bacteria; phylum Campylobacterota; class Campylobacteria; order Campylobacterales; family Arcobacteraceae; genus NORP36. The sequence goes on along the minus strand of JABSOL010000010.1, from coordinate 7,526 downwards.
TTTTTTCAACTTGTTTTGTATTAGTTAAAGGATCAAATGAAGTTTCTAATAATAAAGGATGGTTTGGATATAAATCCCATAATATTTTCATAAAACCTTTTGATTGGAACATTAAAGTATAAGCAGGATTTAAAATAATACCTTTTCTATTCATAATGATTTCATTTAAAATTAAAGCTAATTCATTTTCATCAATTGCAATATCTTCCCAAGGAATAAGTTTAAACCAGAATTCGAAATTAACATCTTCTTTTGCAATTCCTTCATCTGAGAATTGTACATTCTCCATATATTCAAAGTCAGTATTAAAGCCAGCTTCGTCTGCAATATGCTGTAATAATTTAGTAGTATTTTCATCTTCACTTGAAGAAGAAATTGAAGAGAATAAAATTTTCCATCCTAAATCTTTATAATATTCTTCAAATTTTTCAACATCAGAATCTAAAGTAATTAGTCTTTTGAAGTTATCTTTTAATGATTCATATAAATTATTAAACTGACTAGCTTCATCTAAACCATTTTTCTTAAGCATTGCCCATTGAATAATAGATGTTTCAAATAATGAAGTAGGAGTATCTGCATTAAATTCAATTAATTTAATTTGTTTTCCATCAAGCCCACCAGCTAAATCAAATCTTGAGTATAAATGCCAATGCACTTCTTCTTCCCAAGATTCTTTAATCATATCAACTAAATTAAAAGGAATATTAATTTCATGGAAAAGATTGTTTTCAACTACATGTTCACCCGCTTCACAAAACATATCATATAATTCATTTGTAGCTTCGTAATAAGCATTTGCTTCATCTTCGCTAATAGATACTATTTCATCAGATATATATGATGTTTCATCTGTATCTGTATGCCAAGAAAATCCAATTGAGTCTAAATATTCTTTAGTTAAAGGTTCTAATTTTTTTAATTTCATGTCTAACCACCAAACATTGAAGAACGTTTTTTACTAGAATTAGATGATCCAAAAAATCCACTTTTTTTAGATGAACTAGAAGTTCTAGAACTTGATTTAGCTTTTGAGAAACTATCTTTTGATTTAGAATAAGTAGATGGAGATTTATAATTAGTTCTTCTTTGGTTTTGGTAGTTTGAATTATTAAATAATTTATTACCAATATAAGATCCAATCATAGCACCTGCAACTGATGATAATAATACACCACCAAGTCCCATTCCACCATTTCCTGAAGAAACTTCTGGATTAGTTAAAGCAGATGTTCCATTTTGAATTTTTACATCTTCTTCTCTAACAAGTTGGTCAATTTCAGCTTTTGATAAAATTCTTTCAGTTCCATCTGGTTTTCTTAAAACAATAGTAGTATTAGCAGATGGAAATTCATCAACAATTGAATAAGAACCATCAGCTTTTTCAGCAATAATTACAAATGCACCTTGTTTTTGACTTGCGTTTGTAAAAGCATCACCTTTGGCAACACTTTTATCTTCACATCCTACTAAACCAGTAACAAGTAAAGCTCCAAGACCACCAACCATAGCGTAATTTGATATTTTTTTAATATGTTTCACTATTATCCTTAAAATTTATGTTTATAAATTATATTTTTTTAAATAATTGATTTCTTCATTAATTTAGCTTAATTAATGATAAAGAGTATTGTATCACATATACAATAAGAAATAAAGAAAAGAAAATATTAGAAAAGAATTTATTTTTTATAATAGTTATTCTTAAAATTATAAATTAAAATAATTAAAAATATTATGATTAATAATTAAATGCTAAAATAATATTACTTTGATAATTTAGATATTAGGAGCTAATATGCATAAAGTTATTATATTAGGAGCCGGAAACATAGGTTTTGCTCTAGCTTTATTTTTAAAAGAGTCAAAATCTTATGAAGTAACTGTTGTTTCAAGAAATAAAAAAAGCTTAAAAAAAATCAAAAATGATATAAATATTAAAACTATTTACTGTGATTTAGAAGATAAAAAATCATATAAAAATCTTTTATTTTCATTTGATACTGTTATATCTGCTTTACCTTATTATTTAAATGCATATATAGCAAAATTAGCACTTAAACATAATATTAATTATTTTGATTTTACAGAAGATGTAGAAACCACAAAACAAATTCAAAAAATATCATTAAAAGCTTCATCTAGCCAAGTATTTATTCCTCAATGTGGATTAGCACCTGGATTTATTTCAATTTTAGCTTATTCTTTATATCAAAAATTTGATGAAGTTTATAGTATTAAAATGAGAGTAGGGGCTTTACCTACAAATCCATCTAATAAGATTTTATACAATCTGACTTGGTCTATTGATGGTTTAATTAATGAATATTGTAATGAATGTTTTGCAATAAAAGATTCATCGCTAATCTCAATTCAAGCTTTAGAAGCTTTAGAGAAGATTTCAATTAATGGTTTAGAATATGAAGCTTTTAATACCTCAGGGGGACTTGGAACTTTATGTGAAACGCTTGATGGTAAAGTAAAAGAATTAAATTATAAAACAATTAGATATTTAGGACATAAAGAACTAATGAGTTTTTTAATTAATGATTTGTTTTTAGGACAAAATAAAAAAAGAAAAGTTTTAAAAGATATTTTAGAATATGCAATACCTTCTACAAAAGAAGATTTAGTAATTATTTTCTGTACAGTAATTGGTAAAAAAGATAATAAACTAGAAGAAATAACAGATGTAAGAAAAATCTATAATAAAAGTTTTTATGATCATGATTTAAGTTCAATTCAAATTACAACTGCTTTATCTTTATGTACTGTTTTAGATCTTTATTTAGAAGGTAAAATTAAAAAATCATCTTTTATAAAACAAGAAGATATTAAATTAAAAGACTTTTTATCTAATAGATTCGGACGTGAATTTATTAAAGGAGATAAGGATGAATAATAAAATACTTAAAACTTTAGGATTAAAAGATATTAAAAAGAATTGAATATATCCTTCTTTATTAATAGGCAATTCTTATGTTTATGGAAAAAAATATTTAAAAGAAGTATCTTCACCTATTAATGGTAAAACTATTTCTTCTTTTAAAGATATAAAATCTTCAGAAGTAAATAAAACATTAAATAAACTGAATAAAAGTTTCAAAAATTGGAGTAAAATTCCAGCTCCAAAAAGAGCTTTATTAATAAAAGAAATTTCATATTTAGCTTCTAAAAATAAAAAAGAATTAGCATATATAATAACATTAGAATCAGGAAAGATTTATGAAGAAGCATTAGGAGAAGTTCAAGAGTTTATTGATATTTGTGATTTCGCAATTGGTTTATCAAGACAGTTATACGGTTTAAGTATAAGTTCAGAGAGATATAAACATAAAATATATGAACAATGGTATCCTTTAGGAACTGTAAGTATTATCTCCGCTTTTAATTTTCCTATGGCTGTTTGGGCATGGAATGCAATTTTAGCTTTAGTTTGTGGTAATACAATATTATGGAAACCCTCAAGTCAAACTCCTTTATGTGCAATAGCTTGTTTTTTGTTAGTTCAAAAAGCACTTAAAAAATTTAAAGAATATCCTCAAGATATTTTTGCACTTATAATAGCCTCAAGATCTATATCACAAAAAATAATTGAAAATAAAAAATCTGCTCTAGTTTCTGCAACTGGTTCTGTGCAAATGGGAAAAAATATAGCACCTTTAATCGCTAAGCGTTTAGGAAAGTCTTTATTTGAACTTGGTGGAAATAATGCTTTAGTTATTTGTAAAAGTGCTGATCTTAATTTAGCTATTGAAGCTGTAGTATTTTCAGCAATTGGAACAGCAGGGCAGAGATGTACATCTTTAAGAAGATTATATGTACATAAAAGTTTAATAAAAGAAGTTATAGAGTCTTTAATTTCTATATATATAAATCTAAAAATCGGAAATCCTTTTAATATAAATAATTTAATGGGTCCTTTAATTAATAAAGAATCGTATATGAATATGAAAAAAACATTAAAAACAATAAAAAAACAAGGAGGTGAGATTTTATATGGAGGAAAAAGAATTAAAAAGACTTTTTCAAAATCTTCTTATTATGTAAAACCTGCACTAGTTAAAATAGAGCATAAAGCTTTACTTATTCAAAATGAAACTTTTGCACCAATTTTATATATTATGGAATTTGAGAATATAAAAGAAGCAATTTTTATGAATAATGATGTACCTCAGGGTTTATCTTCCTCAATCTTTACACAAGATTTAAAAGAGGCAGAATTATTTACTTCTTCTTTTGGTTCTGATTGTGGAATAGTTAATGTAAATGTAGGAACCTCAGGTGCTGAAATTGGATCAGCTTTTGGAGGTGAAAAAGATACAGGTGGAGGACGAGAGAGTGGAAGTGATTCTTGGAAAAACTATATGAGAAGACAAAGTTGTACTATTAATTATTCTAATAAAACAATTTTATCTCAAGGACTTAAATTTTCCAAATCAAAATAAATTATTTATATATAAAAATACATAAAATTAACATAATCTTGCGTTTTAAATTAAATATCACAAGATTATCATATAACAGTAGTATTCTAATTATATAAAATAAATAGAAGAAAATGTATATTTATACATAAATTATACATAAAATTGTTCTTTTTAATAAAATGTCATATTATTATCATATCACATTAGTATTATGTCAATAATAATCATTATTAAAATTAATAATTTAACAAAAGGAAAAAATATGACACAAGATTTTAATCCAAATTACCCTTCAATAGAGTCACTAAGACAAAAATGTAAATCAAAAATACCAGGTTTTGCATTTGAATATGTAGATGGTGGTTGTAATGAAGAAATCAACATAGTAAAAAATACAAAAGAAATTAGGGATATTGAATTAAAACCATATTACCTAAGAAATTATGATAATATTTCTATGAAAACAGAATTGTTTGGTGAAACATATGATGCTCCATTTGGAATAGCACCAATTGGTTTACAAGGTTTAACATGGCCAGGTGCTGCTGAAATTTTATCTAAAGCAGCATTTGATCACAATATTCCATATATTTTGTCAACAGTATCAACTGCTTCAATTGAAACAGTAGCTGAAATTACAGAAGGTAAAGCTTGGTTTCAATTATATCACCCAGCTGAAGATTCTATAAGAGATGATTTAATTGAAAGATGTGAAGCTGCTGGACTTAAAACTCTAGTTATTTTAGCGGATACTCCATCATTTGGATATAGAAATAAAGAGATTATAAATGGTCTTGCTATTCCTCCTCGAATGACATTCAATAATATGAAACAAATTTTATCTTGTCCTGAATGGGCTCTAAGAACTTTATTTAAAGGTCAACCAGAATTTCAAACATTAAAAAAATACATGGATAAAAGTATGAGTCTAAGACACTTAGGACTTTTCATGAATAAAACATTTAATGGAAGACTAAATGAAGATAAAATCAAAGCTATTAGAGATAAATGGAAAGGTAACTTAGTTATCAAAGGTTTAGCTTCACTAGAAGATACTCAAAAAGCAATTGATTTAGGAATTGATGGGCTTATTGTTTCAAACCATGGTGGTCGTCAATTTGATGCAGGTGAATCATCTGTTAAAGCGACTATTGAAATAGTTAAACAATATAAAGATCAAATTAAAATCATGATGGATTCTGGAATTAGATCTGGTCCAGATATTGCTAGAGTAATGGCTGCTGGAGCAGAGTTTTGTTTCTTAGGAAGACCATTTATGTATGGAGTTGGAGCCTTAGGTTCAAAAGGTGGAGATCATACAATCACTATTCTTAAAAAACAACTTCAGCAAGTTATGGATCAAGCTTGTTGTGAAACACCACTTGATTTTCCAAAACACTTAGTTAAATAATATAAATCTTCTTTTGAAGATTTATAGATAAAAAACTTAATAAGTCATTAACACTTGTTAAGCTTTTTACTCATCTTTTGAATTCTTTTATTATCTCTTTTTTATTAAAAAGGATATACAATATACTAATAAAGGAAAAACATGAAAAATATTATTAAAGATTTTAAAATATCACCTTTAAGGGATACTAACTTTGTTCATCCTTTAAAATTTACTTATACAATTAATGGAAAACAGAAGAATTGGGAAGCTGTAAAAAGTTTTGATTCCGTTGCTGTTTTATTATATGAAGAAGAAAAAGAAGCTTTTTTACTTGTAAAACAATTTCGTGCTCCTGTATATTATAATGACAATTCTAAACTTTTTACTTATGAATTATGTGCAGGTATAGTTGATAAAGATTTAAGTTTAGTAGAAATTGTAAAAGAAGAAATACTAGAAGAATGTGGTTATGAAGTACCTATTGAAAGTATTGAAAAAATAACTTCATTTTATACAAATGTAGGAGTAAGTGGATCAGTACAAACACTTTATTTTGCAAAAATAAATGATAAAATGAAAAGAACTACTGGTGGTGGAATTCATGATGAAGAAATTGAAACAATGTTTTTAGAAATAAAAAATTATGAAGACTTTATTTATGATGAAAATAAGGCTAAAACACCTGGTTTAATGTTTGCTTTTTTATGGTTTATGCAAAAAAAAAGATATAAAGAAAATAACTAGATTTTCTCTATATCTTTTTAACTTTTAATATAAATCTTCTTATTTGTTTTTTCCCCAATAATTATAACTTAAATCTAATCCTGCACCTTTTTTTGTATCGGCTTGAATATATAAATATTTAGCTTGTGCTTTTTCATCTTTTGAATTAAAATATAAAGGTTTTAAAACTTCATTAATAAATGGTGTAAGATAATGAGATTTTAACATAGACGAAGATGATGGAAAATAAACCATATTTTCGTTATGACGTCCTGATTTAGTTGATACAGGATCTTTTAATCTTACAAAATTAATTACATTTGAATAATGCATTTTATTTGAAAACATATGAATATATTTATCAATTATTCTTGTAGCTGGTGATGAAAATACTCTTGCTAAAGAAGAAGTTCTAACAGCTACATCACTTGCAGTATATGCTCCTAATGAGTGTCCTGTTAATACAATTGTATAATCTTTATATTCATTTTTAATGTTTTCTACAAAATTATAAGCATCTTCTTGCCAATCTTGATCTGTTTCAACAAAGTTTGCAAACATTAATTCAATATCTTGAATTATATCTCTTTTAGACGATGTTCCTTTGAATGCAATAACTATCTCTTTTTTATTTTTAGATGGAACTTTAATAGCTAGAGCTATTAATCCACTTGGAGCATAAAAAGAATCAAGTACTTCTAATTTGTTATTTATATACATAAGTTTTTTAAACTCTAAATCATTTTCAAAAGCAAATGTTTTACTATTATCTTCAATAGAATAAACATAACTTGAAGCATAAGCATATCTAAGTATTTTTTTATAATCTAAAGTAAATTTATTCTTATTTAAATTATCTGCGTCTTTTTTACTTAAAATAGGGTATTCATATCCTATAGATCTATTTGCTGCAAAATATGATATTTCATTTATATAAGTATTAGTATATTTTCTCTCTAAAGTTTTTTTACAAGCTTGTT
>JABSOL010000117.1 GCA_013215985.1 Campylobacteraceae bacterium | reverse complement strand
TCTTTACGACTTACTCCAGGGTTACGTGAAATCCGTTTGATTTTCGGCAAAACCCCTTTGTCCCCCAATAAACGCCTTACAGGCTCAGACGGTTCAGCACCTACAGATAACCAATACTCAACCCTTTCTTGATTAAAATCCAAAACAATTTACTATATGTGCACACAAATCCATATGATCCGAAAAAATTCATTATATGTACACACAAATCTAGATAATCCAAATGATTTTACTCTAGAATACACAATAATAGACTCAGAAGGTACAAAAGTAAACGTTTATAATCTTAATATTAAAGATATTGCATTTGTATATTAAAAAAATAGTTCTCATACTTTAATATTAATAATTACTATTAAAGTAGTCATATAATCTTTAATAAATTATAAAAGACATTTATTATATAATTAATTAAAATTATAAAGGTAATAAATGAATAAAAATATATTTTTAAAGATGATTATGATTTTTTCTATTCCTGCTATTGGAATGTTATTTTATAGCGGAATCTATACTTACGATAAGTTTTCAAATTTACAAGAATTAAAAAAAGTAAATTTAGCTGTAAGGTACGTTAAAATCGCAGAAAAGCTATTAAACCAGATTCAAAAAGAAAGAGGTTTAAGTTCTGTATATATTTCTTCAAAATCTAATCTATTTAAAAATGATTTAGAAAAACAAATCAAAAAAACAAATAAATATATAAAAACTTTTATTTTATTTATTTCAACTAATGAATTTAATGATATTTATTCAATTGATACAATAAAAACTGTACAAGAGAAATTATATAAGATAAGTTATATCAGGGAAGATACACTTAAGTTAAGACTTAGTGTTAAAGAGGAATTAAAAGAATACAATAAACTAACTAATTCAATTATTTTCTCTATGTCTACTCTATTTCTGAAAGAAAATAATAAACTTTTTAATAAAAACCTTTATTCAATTTTATATCTAATTACAGCAAAAGAATATGCTGGTTTAGAAAGAGCTATGATTGCTAATAAATTGTCATCTAAAGATATTTCTGCTGATAATAAAGCAAATGTAATGAAATTAATTGCTTTTCAAGAATACAATATTGAACAATTTAAATCTAGCATAAGTATAAGAGAATTAGATTATTTTAATAAAAGCTCAAGTTCACAAACAAAAGAAGATTTTATAAAAGCAAGAAAAAAATTCTTTTTAGCTTATGAAAAAAATGAATTTTTAATTGATTCAAAGTTTTGGTGGGTAATTTCAACTAAAAGAATTAACTCTTTAGATTCAACTGTTGATTTTTTTATGGAAAATATTTTAGAAGAATCAAAAAACACAAAAGAAAAAATTTATTATACTTTTATTTATAATTTAGCTTTTTGTTTTATTGTAATTCTTACCTTAGTTTTTACTTTTATTAAATTAAAACAATTAACAAAAAAAGAACATAAAAACTTTAATAGTTTAAATAAGTTAAAACAAATTTATAATATTTTATATAATACAAATGATTTAATTATTTATGATTATAAAATGAATGATGTTTTAAAACAAGCCTGTATACTTGCAAGAAAAGAACTTGATTTATCATATACTTTAGTTTCAATGATTAATGAAGATGGATTACTTAGGGTTATTGAATCAAATTCAAGAGATGGCCTTAATATTTCTTCTATTATATATAATCAAAAGAATACTTTATATAAAAAAGCTTTTTTTGAGAAACAAACTATAGTTATTGATAATATCTTAAAATATAATACTTCAATAGATTTAAGCCAGGAGAAAAAACTAAATATAAAATCCATTGCAGTTTATCCTTTATACAATAATGAAGTATGTGTTGGTGTTTTGTCTTTTTGTTCTGATAAAGAAAGTTATTTTGACAAAGAAATTATTTCAGTTTTTGAAAAAATGGCAAATGATTTATCTTATGGTTTATTAAAAGAAGAAAAAGAAAATACAAGACTTAAATATGAAGAAGAATTAATAATAGCTTCTTATGCTTTTGATTCTCAAGAAGCTATGGCAATTACAGATTTAGATGCAAAAATAGTTAAAATAAATAATGCATTTACAAGAATTACAGGTTATTCACAAGAAGAAGTATTAGGTAAGAATCCAAGTGTATTACAATCAGGACAACATAATAAAGAGTTTTATTCTTTAATGTGGAATGATTTAAAAAATAATGGTTACTGGTCAGGTGAGCTATATAATAAAAGAAAGAATGGTGAAATATATCCTGAGAAAATAACAATTACTGCAATTAAAAATAATAAGAATGAACTTACACACTATATAGCGCAGTTTTTTGATATTACTGAAATCAAAGAAAATCAAGAAAAACTAATGTATGAAATTCAACATGATTCTTTAACTGGTTTAAATAATAGAATTGTTTTAGAAGAGAGATTAAAACAAAGTATAATTGCTGCAAATAGACATAATCATATTGGTGGATTATTATTCTTAGATTTAGATAATTTCAAATATATAAATGATAGTTTAGGTCATGGAGTTGGAGATAAAGTCCTACAACACATTGCAAATGTTTTAAGAAAAATATCAAGAGAAGACGATTTAATTGTAAGGCTTGGTGGAGATGAGTTTATTATTTTAGTTCATAATTTAGATAACAATGTCCAAAAATCTATATCTGCAATTGAAAGTTTTGCGCTTAAACTACTAGCTGAATTAGAAAAATCATTTAATATAGATACACATAATTTAATTGTTACTTCAAGTATTGGCGTTTGTTTATTTCCTCAATTTAATAAAACTCCAGAAGATATCATTAAACATGCTGATTCAGCAATGTATTTAGCAAAAAAACAAGGTAAAAATAAAGTTGCATTTTATTCAGATGATTTAGACTTAGTTTCTAAAAATCACTTATTAATAGAAAATGACTTAAGAAATGCATTAAAAAATGATGAATTTGAATTATATTATCAAGCAAAATATAATCAAAAAGAAAAAAGAATTGTAGGGTATGAAGCTCTTATAAGATGGAACCATCCTAGAAAAGGTTTAGTATTACCAGATGAATTTATTAATATTGCAGAAGAATCATCATTAATCATTAATATTGGTACTTGGGTATTAGAAAATTGTTGTAAACAAATTAATACTTGGTTAAAAGAAGGAATTGATTTAAATGGCATTAAAATCTCTATTAATTTTTCTTCTATAGAGTTAGAACAAATAAATTTTGTAGATATTGTAAAAGATACTTTAAGAAGAACAAAAACAAAGGCTAAGTATTTAGATTTTGAGATAAGAGAAACTACTATGTTTGATGATTTAGATAAAATAATTCCAAGACTACTTGAACTACGTGATTTAAGTATTTCTTTATCTATTGATGATTTTGGTCTTGGATTTTCATCTTTAAATTATATTTCAAGACTTCCTGTTAATACTATTAAACTTAATAAGAATTTTATAATGGATAAAAACTCTGCAGTAAATGAAGCTATAATTGATATGCTTATTAAAATTACAAATACTTTAGGCTTAGATCTTGTTATTGAAGGTGTAGAAGAATTAGATGATATTAAATATTTAGTAAATAAAAATGCTCATCTTTATCAGGGTTATTACATTTCAAGACCTATCAAAAGCCATGAAGCCATTAAATTATTAAATAAAGACTTTTATATTTAATTATTTAAAGGTTTTTCTTTATATAATTAAATAAAAAGTTTAAAGTAGCTAAAATCATTAGAAAGAAATACACTAAGGAATTTAATAATGAAAAAAGATGCTTTTTTAAATGATGTAAATGAAATATATGAATATTTAAGTTCACAAAAAGAAAATATTAATAAATTAATTTCATGTCTTGAAAACAAAGAATATGATAAATTAGAGATAATTAACGATTTTGCAAAAAAATTAGATCTTGAAATGTCTGATGATTTAAGATTTTCACTTGTTACAAGACTTGTTAGTTTAAGAGATGATTCTTTGGTACAAGTATTAAAAAAACTTAATTTATCTGAAAAAGAAATTATAGAATTACAAGAAAAAGCTTATTTATTTGTAAAAGAATTTTGGCATAAAAAACATAAAACTCTAATTGATTATATTAATCACAATGAATTATTAAACCCATTTTATAGAGCTATATTTGAGGGTGTTTATAATGTTGGTTTAAAAATGTCTTCTTGGCAAAGTTCTTGGACATCTCATATTATAAATGGTGTAAATAAAGACTTAATGAATACTTTTCATCAAGATGAAGAAAAAGTATTTGATTTCTTAGAAAACAATAAGTTATTTGATATTGGACATAATGATATTCAAGCTGATAGATCTTATTCTGCTTTAGTTAAATCAAAAGATGGATATAGAAGCGAAGCTTATATTAAATCTTTTAAAAGCCAAACAACTGCTGTTGTAGATGCTTTAGAAGAATTTGAAGAGAGTTTAATTGAATTAGAAGATGATGTTTATAATCAAAAGTGGGAATATATTCTATATATACAAAACTTAATAAAAGCATTCTCAGAAGATAAAACTCACCTTTTAGTTTCAAGATGGGCTGATGTTGATAGAGCTTGGATGAAAATAACTTCTCCTATTCAAATTGGACATCCATTAGAGTATTATGAAGACCATTTTAGAAAAGCAGTAGCTTTAGAGTGGGATATTAGATTATCTAACCCTGAGTTTGCTTTAAATGATAATAGAGTAAATAAAATTAAAAAATCATTTTCTAATATCTTCTCAAATCTTGAGGATTCAAATTCTTCTTATAAAAGTATTTATGACTTTTCATTAAAATCTTTAGATAAAGTACAATTATATATTGGACGCCCAGCTATATTCTTTGGTGCTGAATTTAATGGCTTATTCTCAGCTCAAGTAGTTCCAAATGATGAAGTGGTTTCAAAAGAAGAAGGTAAAAAAATCTTTGCATTTTCAGATGAAATTTTGCAAAGTTCACGTGCAAAACCATTTTTAAAACTTAGTAAAGATATCTTTGGACAAGATTTCTTAAAAAAAGATAGAGAGTTTTTATTTGGTTCAAAAGATACTTGGCATAATGTTTATGATATTACTACAATTGGTCATGAATTTGGACATATTTTATGGTGTGATGAAGAAACAGAAACGCTAATGAATAAATCAGGAAACTTCAAAAATATTGAAGAATTCAAAGCTACAACGGGTGGTTTAGTTTCTTTATTCTTAGATGATGAAGATGATGAAAAACACTTAGAAAAACATGTTTTAGTTGATACAGTTAAAAGAGCAATTGGACTTATTGGCTGGATGCAAGTAGCTGAAGTACAAGCTTATTATTGTGAAGCATTAATTCACTTAAGTATAATGTTTGATTCAAAAATACTTAAATGGGAAAATGATTCATTATCAATTGATTTAAGTGAAAATACATATAAAGATATGAAAAGATTATATGTTCAAACATATACATCTTTAGCAAAACATTATTTAGATAAAAAAGATGCTGGAGAATTCCTAAATATTTATGCAAAAAAAGAAAATAAATATTTTATGCCTATAAATGAAAACATTAATTCATTTGTAAAATATTATTTCAAAAAATACCAAGAAATTGGTCAAGAATTAGATACAAGTGATAAAAAAGAAAACTATAAAAAATAAAGAGGTTAACTCTTTATTTTTTAGTTTCTATTTTATTTGAAGATTCTTCACTTTCATAATTACTTCCTTGCATAAAATATAATACAAGTCCAAATAATAATAAAAAAGCTATAACTAAACGAACATTTCTTTTTTTCTCACAAGATTCTTTTCCATCATAATCATCTATTTTTTCTAAACTAGGTTCATCTTTATTTTCAATCATAATAAATCCTTTTTTAAATTCTTAAAGTAATGAAACCATTAATTGGTTAACTGTAATACTAATTTCTTTTAAATCTTTATTATCTTTTTCTAAAAACTTATCTAAATAAATCTTTACTTTATGTATGGAATTATCTTCATTTTCAATAAAGTTATCAAAAGCTAAATTTGAATCTTCATTAAGTCTTTTAAAGTCTAAAATTTTATTTGTATAATGAACTACAATATATTCAATGAATTGTAAAATCTGAGACCTAATAGTCATATCACTTTCTTTTACAATTTTCACCCTATTTAAAGCATTTTAAATTCATGTAATAGTGAATAAAAGATTACCATTACATCTTTAAATGTATGAGAAGAGTTTTCTTTAATATTAATAGCTGCTACTGAGAATCTTAAATAATTAATAACGGCATAGAATAAATTAAACTCATCTTCCCCTTTTATTATTTCTTTTATTGGACCTTTATGTACTTCTTTTAATAAAACAAATAATTCTTCTTGATAATCTAAAATATGATTTGCATCTAGTTGATTAGATTTTAAATATTTAACCATCCATCTAGTACTTGCATATAAAGTATATTCTAGTTTATTTATTAATTTATACTGCTCTTCCGCAGGCATTTTATTATCATTTTCAAAGATTTTTTCTCTTATTTTTTTAGCATCAAATAAATCACTCACAATAATATATGCTTTTATTTTCATTAAAAACTTTTCTTTACCTAGTCTTTGAAAATCACTTACAAATGTTGACCCTTGAGAATTAATTAAAAAATCTGCAAGTTTTGTGGCAATAATTTCTCTTTTTAGAGCATGAGTATTAATTTCTTTTTCATAAGCTCCTAAAATTGATGTTGGGAAATAATTATGTAAGAATTTAATAAAATATGATTCATCTATTAAAGTTGAATCCATTAGTATTTTTTTAATAAATATTTTTGAATATGATAAAAGAGTTCCTAGAACGGGCCGTACAATTGAAGAATTTTTATCTATAATTTCATTTATATTTTCATTTTTCGGAATATAAAAAGATTTTCTATTAAAAGATTCAATATTATCTTCAATAACTTCTATTGTTCTTAAAAAATCACTTAAGTATCTTCTTGAAAATCTTTCATCAATGGAGATAGATAATGCTTGATTATAAGCACTTTGTAATACTTCAGATACAATTACATCAGTTAAAGAGTGTAAAGCCGTAATTGCTTCTTTTTCATCTAATAAATTTTCATTTTTAATCTCATTTAATAGAATTTTTAAGTTTACTTCTCTATCTGAAGTATCAACTCCTCCTGCATTATCAATTGCATCAAGATTAATTTTACCTCCATTTAAAGCATATTCAATTCTTGCTTTCTGAGTGAAACCTAAATTTCCACCCTCACAAACAATTCTAGCTTTTATGGCAGAAGCTTCAACTCTAACTGCTTCATTTTGTTTATCACCTATATCTAAAGAGTTTTCTTCACTTGCTTTTACATAAGTTCCAACTCCTCCATTAAATAATAAATCAACTTTTAAACACAAAACTGATTTTGCCAATTCTTCACCTGAGAGGGTTTTTTTAGCTATTTTAAGTAGTTTTTTTACCTCATCACTTAAAACAATTTCTTTATCAGCTCTTAAAAATACGCCCCCGCCTTTAGAAATTAAATCTTTTTTATAATCTAACCAAGAAGCTTTAGTAGATGTAAATAATCTTTTTCTCTCATTATAAGCTACTTCAATATTAGGATTTGGATCTATAAATATTTCTCGTTGAGAAATGGCAGCATATAGTTTAAAAGTAGATGATTCAATCATTCCATTACCAAATACATCACCTTTCATCGAACCTATTCCTACAATTGATATTTCGTCTTTATAAATATCAATTCCTTCTTCTATGAAAAACCTTTTAGTTGACATAATAGATCCACGTGCTGTTATACCTAAGTCTTTATGCCCATAACCATTAGTACCCCCACTAGCAAATGCATCACCTAACCAGTAATTTCTAGAAAGAGATATATCATTAGCAATATCACTCATAGCTGCAGTTCCTTTATCCGCTGCCACCACAAAATATGCATCATCTTCATCATAAGCTACAATTCTTTTATCTCTAATGATTTCATTATTAGCTCTATTATCAACTAAATCTAAATTTGCATTTATATATAAAGAATAAATTTCTGTAAAATATTCTTTTGTGATTTCTTTTTTAGATTTTATTACAAAACCACCTTTTGAGCCATCAGGAATAATAATAGAGTTTTTACTCTCTTGAGTAATCATTAAAGATTTTATTTCTTGTCTATAGTCTTCTAATCTATCAGACCATCTTAAACCACCCCTTGAAACTTTTGTCATTCTTAAGTGAATTCCATAAAAATCATTATGGTAAATAAAGTTTTCAATATTGGGTTGAAGTCCTTTTAAGTTTTTAGAAAATTCTTTTGTATTTATTTTAAAGGCAATTGTACTTTCATTGAAAAAATAATTTGTTCTTAATAAACATTGTAAAAGAGATACAGTTAAGTTAAGAATTTTATCATCAATAATTTGAGGAATAAGTTTTATTTCTTCTTTTATTTCAACTAAAATCTTTTCCATTTCTTTTTCATGATTTTTAATATCAGGATCAAATTTTGTAAGAAAATAATCTATAAATAGTTTTGTAATATGAGAATGAGAGGTAAAAGTATTTAATATAGCACTTGTATTAATATCTAATACAGTCTGATCAATATACTCAATAAAAGCTCTTATAAGAGATATTTTTTTTAAATCAAGGTTTTGTTCATAAACAAGAGAATAAACCTTTGAGTGTACTACAGAATCATCTAATAA
>JABSOL010000116.1 GCA_013215985.1 Campylobacteraceae bacterium | reverse complement strand
ACATATATAAATATTCATAGATATAATAATTCTTTATATGACAATAACTCAGGATATTTTTGGGCAATGGACTTTACTCCAAAAATGATAATACATCCAATAATGGCAAAACTAAATAATAAGTATCTAGGAGATTATAAAGATTCTGATAATACCTATATCTTTAATGAAATGAAAAAAATTGTAGAAAATAAAGGTTCTGGAGTTCTAAAATATAAGTGGCTAAATCCAGAATCTGAAAAAATAGAAAATAGAATAAGTTATATTTTTAAGTTTGAACCATATAATTGGGTAATTGGAACAGGCCAATATTATGATACAGTAAAAGAAAAAATACAAAATGAAGTCTTTAAACTTCTAAATAAAGTTAGATATTCAAATAATGAATACTTCTTTATTGCTAATTATAATAATGTATTTCTTTCACATCCTTATCTACAAGGAAAAGATTTTTCAGATATAAAAGATATTAAAGGTAATTTAATGCTACCTCCAATGGTTAAAATGGCTAAAGAAAAAGGCCAAGGATTTTACACTTATTGGGTAAAAAAAAATAAAAAGAATAATACTCCTTATAAAAAACTTTCATATGTAAAAAACTTTCCAGATTGGAAAATGATAATTGGAACAGGTTTATATATAGATTATATAGATAAAGAGATCAAACAAAAAAAAGAGAACTTAATAGTACAACTAAAAGAAGTAATAAAAAAGACTAAATTAGGAAAAACTGGATATTTATATATCTTTAATAAAAAAGGAAGAATGTTAATTCATCCAAATGAAAATATAAATAATAAAAAGTTCAAAAATTTAAGAATACCAATAACCGGCACATTCATTTATGATGAACTAGTAAAAGCATCAAAAACTAAAGATAAATCTTTTACTTATAAATGGGATAAACCGTCTGATAAAGGAAATTATATCTATGATAAAATTTCCTGGGTTGAATATATCCCAGAACTTGATTGGTTTATAGCTTCATCTGTTTACACAGAAGAATTTAAAGAATCTGCAAATAAACTTAGAAGTTTTATTATAACAATTAGTTTAATTATCTTACTATTATCAATAATTTATAGTTATACTTTCTTTAAAAATTTATTAGCACCAATAACTATTCTTTCTGAACTTGCATTAAAAGTTTCAAAAGGCAATTATAATATGAGATATACAATAAAAACTAAAAAGGATGAACTTGGAATTTTAGCTAATAAATTTAATGAAATGTTAAATACCATTGAAAATAGAACAAATGAATTACAAGAATCAAATAAAGGTTTAGAATATTCAATAAATAATCTTAAAATGACTCAAAAGATGCTAGTTCAATCTGAAAAGATGGCTAGCCTTGGAAGTCTAGTTGCAGGAGTAGCACATGAAATAAATACACCAGTAGGAATTGGACTTACAGGAATAACAAACTTTTTGGATATTACAGAACTTATTGAAAAGAATTATAAATCTGGAGAAATGTCTCAAGAAGAATTTGAAAGTTACATTGAAACTTCAAAAGAATTAGCAATAATAATTAATCTAAATTTAGTTAAAACAGTAAATTTAGTTAAGTCCTTTAAACAAATTTCTGTTGATCAAACAAGTGAAGCAAAAAGAGAATTTAATTTGAAAGAGTATATTGAAGAAGTAATATTAAGTCTTTCTAATATAGTTAAAAAAACAAATTTAACTATACATATTAAATGTGATAAAAATATAACGCTCATATCATATCCTGGGGCATTTTCACAAATAATTTCTAATTTAATACTAAACTCAATAAAACATGCTTTTGAAAAAAAAGAAATAGGAGATATATTTTTAGAAATATCAACTTATGATAATATGATAAAATTTGAATATAAAGATAATGGAAAAGGAATAAAAGAAGAAAATCTAGAAAAAATATTTGAACCTTTTTTTACAACTAACAGAGAAGAAGGAGGTACTGGTTTAGGTTTAAACATTATATATAATATAATAACAAACAATTTAAAAGGTACAATTGATTGTAAAAGCATAGAAAATAAAGGTGTTAAATTTACGATAATAATTCCTTCAAAGTTGTAAAAAACTATTAAAGCTAAAATTAGAAAATTTATACAAATTTAAATTTTATTAAAAAAGATTATATTCTACCTTTAACAAGTATAAAACACTTCTACTCTCTATTATTCTTAATACAAACAACAATTAATTACTAGAACTACTCAATCAAATAATTATATATCTTTTAATATATTATTAAAGAGAGATCCCTCTTCCTTTAATAATATTTTAATCTGTAAATGTAAAACCTTGTTTTTTATAGTTTTCTTCAACTTTTCTAAAATATACATTTTTATAAAAATATGCTGTTTGTTCACAATATGATTGTAAATAATCCATATTATGATCTACTCTAAATTCCTTCATTTGTTTTTCATAAAGAAGAACACCATCTTTTACTTTTTTATCATTATATTTATCTTCAAATGAAAAACTATCAATTGGAACTCTAGGTTTTAAAGGAGATTCATTAGATTCTTTTGTAGGTATACCTATTGTTGTAGCTACAATAGGAAATGTTTTAGATGGAAGTCCTAATAATTTAATAATAGCTTCTGGTTCATTTCTAATAGCTCCAATAGCTGTTGTACCATAGCCTAAAGATTCAGCAGACACTTGAATAGCATTTAGCATTATTCCAGCATCAACAGCACCTACTAGTATTCCTTCCGCAGAATTATGAATAAGGTGTTTCTCTCCAGTTTGCTCAACTGCAAAACTTGTTCTATTAAAATCAACAACAACCGTAATAAAAACATCAGCAGTAGCAATTTGTTCTTGTCCACCACAAAGTTTAGCTATTTCTTTTATTGTTTTTTTGTCTTTTGTATATACTAAAGATATTTGTTGACCATTAACTGATGTAGGACATCTTTGTGCTGTTTTAATAATAAGCTCAAGATCTTCGGTACTTACACTTTCACCTGTAAATTGTCTTATAGATTTTCTTTTAGATAATTGTTTAATTATTTGATTCATTTGTTCTCCTATATTATTTCTAATTCCTATAATACATATAACATACTTAAATATTGCTTACAATACTTTAGGTAGGTAAGGGTAATTATGTATAATGAAATAAATATGTTAATTTGTTACTCTTGTATCCTAAAAAAACAAACTAAGGATACTTATTGTATTGTACTTAGAAAAGAAATCTTTATTGTATACTTCTCTGAACATTTAAGGAATTAACTTGACAGCTATACTAAAAATAATATTTGAATTCATCATAACACTCCCTATTGTTTTACTGTTTGCAGTAGGAATTGGAACAATCACGGCAGCTTTTATAAGTTTATTTATTGAGTTTGTTTTCGGAATAACATTTTCTTTTATGTATACAATACTTGTATTTTCTATTATATGGTTTATTTGTTTGTTAATCATACAATATCGACATAATAAGGATAAAAATTTAGTAAACTAAAAGCTTATACATCTTGTTTAAGCTTTTATACCTATTATAATTAAAGTCTTAGATTTGGAAAATTAGTTTTCACCTTTAGGTAAAACTAATTCCTTTGTTTAATCTAAGTCATTAGTACTTCATTATCAAAGGTTATGATATCCTCCATTAAAAAACGAAAGCATGCAATTAAATTTAACATCAAGATTGTTGTTTTTGATAAAGTATATAAGGTCTGTTTTGTATCTATAAAAGAGAGATCTTTTATAAATTTATTTTGTATATTCTCAGAATTAAATTAATTATAGTTAGTGGGTATTTAAATCTAAAGTTTTAAAGTCTCTTTTCTAAATAGAATGAGAACTACATAAGTATATTTATATAGTTCCCATTATTCTTTTTATAAAATAATACTAATTAAACTTCGTCTAATTTTATTTTAAACTCTTCATTTATTTTTACTAGTTCATTTTGAAGTAAATTTAAACGAGATTGTGTTTTAGTTTTTTCAGGTCCACTTAATTCTTCAAGTTCAGCTATTTCTTTTTTAATTGGTGCTGTTATTTTACTTTTTTCAGTAACAATAAGAGCTCTTAGTTTTTTGATCTCTTTTTTGTTTCTTTTTGGTTTTGCAACTTTTTTAGGAGTATCATCTACATCATCATCCCAACCAATATTATCTAAGAACTGGTCATAAGTTCCATTATAATAGTCAGCTCCATCATTTGTAAAGATTATTAATCTATCACAAACAGCTCTTAATAACTCTTCACTATGAGTTACAATAATACAAGAACCTTCAAAAGCTTTAATAGCAGTTGTAAGTGCAGCAATTGAGTCAATATCAAGGTGATTTGTAGGCTCATCTAGGAAAAGAAGATTTACATCTTTTGCTATAATTTTTGCTAACATTACTCTAGATTTTTCACCACCTGAAAGAAGTGATATTTTTTTCTTAGCATTATCACCTGAGAACATCATAAGTCCACAAATACTTCTAATTCTAGACTCTGCAAGTCTATGATTAACAGAATAAATTTCATCCATTACTGAATTATTTTCATTAAGATGATTAATATTAGTTTGTCCAAAATGCCCAAAAGAACAAGCTGGATGGTAAGTTGAAGTTCCACTAACTGCTGTTAATTCTTCTGCAATTGTATTTAATAAAGTTGATTTACCTTTACCATTTTTACCTATTATTCCAATAGTCTCACCACGTGAAAGTGCAAATGATATGTCTTTAAAAAGTATATTATCTGGCGTATATCCAAAACTTAGGTCTTTTACTTCTAGTAAAAATTTAGCTGAAGTTTCTTTATAGTTAAAATCAAATTCTAAAGTAGTATCATAATTTATATCATCTAAAATTACCATTTTATCTAAAATCTTAACTTTTGATTGTGCAAGTGCTGAAGTTGATGCTCTTGCTTTATTTTTAGCAATAAATTCTTCAAGCTCTTTAATCTTTTTAACTTGTGCGATTTTTTGTTTTTCATGATGTTCATCATTTGCTTTAATTTGCTCAAAAAACTTTTTAGTTCCACCTTCAATAATGAAAGCACTTTTTCTAATAATTCCTAAAGTATGAGTACAAACACTATCCATAAAATCTCTATCATGAGTAATTAAAATTACTTCACCAGTAAAAGTTTTTAAAAATGCTGTTAACCATCTAATTGATAAAATATCAAGGTAATTTGTAGGCTCATCTAATAAAAGCATATTTGGTTCAGTTAATAAAAGTTTTGCAAGATTAATTCTAATTTGAAATCCACCAGAAAATGAATTTGGTTCTTTATCAAAATCATCCATTGAAAATCCAAGACCTAATAGAATCTTTTCAGCTCTATAAATATCATATTTATCTTCTTCACTTAATGCTAAAGCAGTTTCTTCAATTAATGTTTTTTCATCAAATTGAAAATATTGTTTTAATGTCCCTATTGTATAAGCTTTAGGAAATTTAATTTCACCACCATCTTGAAGTTCTTCACCTAAAATAAGTTTAAATAAAGTAGATTTTCCAGTACCATTTCGCCCTACTAGACCTATTTTGTCGCCTGCATTTAATCTAAGATTTAGCCCATTATACAGTTCACCTGTTGGGTAACTTTTCGATACATTTATTAATTCAATCATAATTCTCTTTTTTATATTTTTAATTTTCTGATTATATTATATGAAGAGTTATAAAAGCATAAATTATCTAAAATATCTAAAAAGATTTTAAATATATGATGATAACTAGTAGTTTATATCTTAATATCAAGATATAAAGTAGATTTAAAAGAAAAGAAGGAGTGAAAATATTAAAACAAGACTTATCTATAATATAAGTCTTGTTCTAAATTAAGAATATTTTAATTTAATGTATTATTGTTTTATACAACGAACTGATTGTCCTTCTTCTCTAGAAGAAACAAATACGCCAGCAGATTCTGAGTAAAGTGCAATACCCCAACTTTTATACAAATTTTTATCACTATCAATATATGTAGATTTTGTCCAAACAGTTACTTCCTTTTCCATGTTTACAATATTTCCAAGTGTTTTATGTCCAGCAGCAGGTAACTTTAAAAATTCTTTAAAAAGCTCATTTGCGTTTTTTAAATCAAAAGTATCTGTATACTTACCATTTTGATTTGTATCCAAAGTATCATTTGATAAGTCAATTCTATTTGGTATTTCAAAACCACTTGGACATGGGTTCCATGAATTATTTCTAAGTAAACCATTTTGATCAATACTAGACCAATCAAATGGTTCTTTTGATACTTTAATGAATTTCCCTTTTATATCTGTGTTTGACGGAATTATATTATCAATAGGACTACTTTCATAAATTGAAGATGAAGCTTTTTCGTGTCCATCTCTGTCTCTACCCCATTGATAATAGTCCCCAAAACAATTATCTTCAAGTATTCCCGAACAAACTTTTTTTGCACCTAAATTTCTATCAAGCCATATTTTATTTGTACCATTTGATGAACGAACTTCGCTATAGATAAACTCTCCATCATTATGAAATACTTTTTCAAAGTTATTTTCGATTGAAGTATTTAATGAATTCTGAACACTTGTAGTAATATTTAAAGTATATCTTTTACTTTTATCAAGATTAATATTTTTAATACTTACACTTCTTAATGAAATATCACTTATAACTCCAACATTTTTCTCACCATCACTTATATAAATATTAGTATTATTTAATGTTGATTTATTCATTTCAGTATTAAAATTGATAATAAAATCAGCTTTTTTAATATTATGAGAAGTAGCAACTACTGTTGGAACAGGAATATTTACAGTTTTAAAATATAACTTTATTTCATCAAGTTTATTAGAGAAAAAAGCTGTATCTTCAATATCTTTAAAAGTAACTACATACATAGTATTAACTTTTAAATTACTCTTTGGATCTATTGTTAAAACCTTATTTCTATAAGATTGAGTATAATAAACACTATCACCATTCAATTCTCTAAAGTCTATCTTAGATCCGAATATTCTATTTGACTTGACTTCTTCACTAAAAGTAACAGTAATATTTGTATTAACTGGGATTTCTCTTCCATCTTGAATAGGATTAGAAGAAATGATAACTGGTTTAGTTTTATCATCTGCTCTATTTGAACTATCAAAATCTTCATCCGATGATCCACAAGATATAAAAAAAATAGCAACAAAAACTATTAATATATTATTCATTATTAACTCCTTAAATTTAAAATGATTCTAGTATTATAATCTATATCTTGACTTAAATAACTATAAATAAGGATAAATAATATCACAATGCCTTGTTTATACTCATTAAGTAACATAAAATCTACTCTTTTGCTCAATAAGTATTTAAAGTATAAATATAATATATTTTACGGATAAAAAGAATAATTAAGATGAATAATACATGTAATTGTAAGATTATGATTATGATATCATCAACACATCTTATACTTCTTAATATAAGGTATTAGATTCTTAGGAATAGATACATTATGTTTAAAAGTTGATACTGTTTAAATTTAGATACAACATTACTATAGATCTTAAATCTATTATATATTCTATTTAAAGAATATATAATAAATTATTTTCTAAATTACAAGTCATATTTATATTTAGCCGTATTAATCTACACTTTAGTCTTTAAATAAAAAACCTTGATTGTTATAATTTTCTTCAACTTTTCTAAAATAAACATTTTTGGAATAAAATGCAGTTTGTACACAATATGATTGTAAATAGTCCATATGATGATCAATTCTAAATTTTTTCATTTCTTTTTCATAAGTTAGAACACCCTCTTTTACTTTTTCATAATTATATTTATCTTCAAAAACAAAACTATTAATTGGTACTCTAGGTTTTAAATGAGAATCAATTGCTTCTTTAGTAGGCACTCCTATTGTTGTTCCTACAATTGGAAATGTATTAAGTGGAAGTCCTAATAATTTTATAATAGACTCAGGTTCATTTCTAATAGCAGCTATAGCAGTTGTTCCATATCCTAGAGCTTCTGATGAGACTTGAATTGCATTTAAGATGATTCCCGCATCAACAGCCCCTACAAGGATACCTTCTGCTGAATTATGAATAAGGTGTTTTTCTCCAGCTTGTTCAACAGCAAAAATTGTTCTGTTAAAATCTACAACAAGTGTAATAAATACATCAGAAGATGATACCTGCTCTTGTCCACCACAAAGTTCTGCAATTTGTTTTATTTTTCTTTATCTCTTGTATATACTAAAGATATCTGTTGACTATTAATTGATGCTGGACACCTTTGTGCTGTTTTAATAATATCAAGATCTGTGATACTTACACTTTCGCCAGTAAATTGTCTTATAGATTTTCTATTAGATAATTGATTAATG
This sequence comes from Campylobacteraceae bacterium, assembly GCA_013215985.1. Lineage (GTDB taxonomy): Bacteria > Campylobacterota > Campylobacteria > Campylobacterales > Arcobacteraceae > NORP36. The sequence goes on along the minus strand of JABSOL010000116.1, from coordinate 331 downwards.
ATTTGATTCATAATAAATACTATTTAAAATAATTTATTTATCATAATATAACTAACATACTTAAATATATATTACGATACTAAATGTAAGTAAAAGAAATATTTTACTTGTAAATAAAATTGAAAAACGTAGCATTCTCATTACAATATAAAAAGTCAATAATTTTAAAAATAAAATTATAAGAGTAATAGAACAATAAAATACAGAATACAGTGATTTAATTGTTAGTATGTGTAATTTAGGGATTAGACCCTAATCTCAACGCTAATGCACCAAAACTAATAAGTTTCATCAGTAAAAATATAAAAATTATAATTTTACTTAAAATTTT
>JABSOL010000115.1 GCA_013215985.1 Campylobacteraceae bacterium | reverse complement strand
TAAAAAACTTTAATGAAAGTAAACAAAGAGATATTATTGTGCATGAAAAATATCTTTATTCTGATTCACAGAAAAAATGGATTAGTCAAAAAAAAATTAAAATAGAAAAAGATATAGAAAAAGCATATTTATTTGCTAATGAAAAAGAATTTAATTATACAAACCCTATAAAATTTGAAAAAAAGAAAATAAGTATTTATAAAGAAATTGTTTATTTTAATTTAAAAGGTAAAGAAATGTATAAGGTATCTTCTATAAATAAGAATTTAAAAGATATCTCAAAAAAAAATAATACTTATATAAATTCTGAAACTTATTATAATAAAATCCAAAATCTTAAAAAAGGAGAAATTTATGTTTCTTCTGTAATAGGAGAGAATGTTAAAACATCTTTAATTGGTATGTTTACAAAAGAAAAAGCTAAAAAAATGTCTTCTCCTTTTGCTCCGGCACTTAATGCTTATGCAGGAGTAGAAAACCCAAATGGAGTTAAATTCGAAGGAATTATTAGATTTATTACTCCAGTATTTAAAAATGAAAAAAAAATTGGATTTATTTCTTTAGCTTTAGATCATGAGCATATAATGCAATTTACTGATACAGTTGATCCTATGGATATTAATCATAAACAAAATATAGCAGATGCAAGTAAAGGTAATTATGCTTTTATGTGGGATAATAAAGGCAGAAATATATCTCATGCAAGAGATTATTTTATAGTTGGTTATGATAAAAATACAGGTAAAAAAACAATGCCTTGGTTAAGTAAAGATGTAGCTTATAAATTTGATAAATCTCAGCTAGAAATAAATGATTTTTTAAAAGCTTATCCGAAATTTGAACACCAAACATTAAAGAAAAAACCTAATATCATGCAATTAAAAGAACAAAAACAAATTTCTTTAGATTGTAGATATTTAAATTTTGCACCTCAGTGTAATGGTTGGATGCAAGTTACAAAAGATGGAGGACATGGGTCATTTGTAATATTTTGGGCAGGCGTTTGGAAACTAACAACTGCAGCTGCAATTCCATATTATACAGGACAGTATAAAAATTCCAAAAGAGGATTTGGATTTGTAACAATTGGAGCTAATACTGATAAATTCCATGAAGCTGCAGTTCAAAGTAAAACAAAAGTTGCAAACTTATTAATAGAACAAACTAAAAGTATGAAAAGTATTTCAGATGAAAATGAAAAAGAAGTAAATATATATGTAGATGATCTTGTTAAAAAATTAACATTAGCTACAATAATTATGATACTTTTAATGATTTTTGTTGCTTTATTAATGTCAAGATATATAAGATCAAAAATTGAGAAACTATTAATTGGTACAAAAAAGTTTGCTAATAATGATTTTGATTACAAAATTGAAGTTTCTTCAAAAGATGAAATAGGTGAATTAGAAAATTCATTTAATTTAATGTCTTTAAAAATAAAATCTTTATTAGCTCATGAAAAAATACTAAACGAAGGATTAGAGCTAAAAATTGAAGAAGAAATCTCAAAAAGAAGAGAACAAGAGCAAGTTTTAGCTCAACAATCAAGGCTTGCTGGAATGGGAGAAATGATTGGTAATATTGCTCATCAATGGAGACAGCCTTTAAATGCGTTAGGATTAGTTATCCAAAATATTAAATTTTCATATGACATTGGTGATTTAGATGATGAATATATGGAAAGGTCTGCTAAAAAAGCTAAATTATTAACAGCTAGTATGTCCAGTACAATTGATGATTTTAGAAACTTCTTTTCACCTAATAAAGAAAAAGATGTATTTGATTTAAATAATATAATTGAAAAAACTTTATCTTTAGTTGAATCAACAATTGTTCAAAATGACATTCAAATTAATAAAATTTATGATTCATCTGCTTTAGATGTATTTGGTTTTTCAAATGAATTATCTCAAGCAATTTTAAATATTTTTAATAATTCAAGAGATGCTTTAGTTGAGAATAATATTAACGATCCATTTATTCAAATTATAACATATCAAAATAATGATTATGCAGTATTGGAAATATCTGATAATGCAGGGGGAATTCCTAAAGAAATTATAAAAAAAGTATTTGATCCTTACTTTACTACTAAAGAACAAGGAAAAGGTACTGGTATTGGTCTATATATGACAAAAACTATTATTGAAAACAATATGGCAGGTAGAATATCTGCTGTAAATAAAGACGATGGTGTTGTATTTAAAATTGAACTAAGTATTTTTAAAGATGAATCAAAAGAAACAAATAAAGAAATTAATAAAATTTCTTAGTCTTTGTTAAAGTGCAAATATGCTAAAATGCAAAAATGATTAAAATAAAAAGACTAAAATAAATGCCCTTATCAAACTTAAATAAAGAGCAGTTAGAAGCTGCTACTTGTAAAAACGGTTCTAACTTAATAATTGCTTCTGCAGGAACTGGAAAAACTTCAACAATTGTTGGCCGAATTGGTCATTTAATTTCACAAGGTGTTAAACCTGAAGAAATTATGTTATTAACTTTTACTAATAAAGCTGCTGCTGAAATGGTTGAACGAGTTGCTAAATTCTTTGGTATGGATATTGCTAAAGCTATGATGGCTGGAACCTTTCATTCTGTTTCATATAAACTACTTAAAACTCTGAATGTTAATATTACTTTAAAACAACCTAGTGAGCTAAAAACTTTATTTAAATCAGTATATGAAAAAAGAGTTTTTTATCATAGAGATGATGAAACTAATCCTTATGATGGTGGATATTTATATGATATGTATTCATTATATTTAAACTCAACTCATGGTGAAGATTTTGATGATTGGATAATTGAACGTAATGAAGGACATGAACTTTATACTCCTATTTATGTTGATGTTGTAAAAGAATTTAATGAATTAAAAGTTAAATACTCATATGCAAATTTTGATGATTTATTAACAATTATGATTGAAAAACAAAAAGAAACTGAATTTAATTATAAAGAAATATTAGTAGATGAGTATCAAGATACAAACCCTTTACAAGGAAGACTATTAGAAGGTTTTAAACCAGAGTCGCTCTTTTGTGTTGGTGATTATGATCAAAGTATTTATGCTTTTAATGGATCTGATATTGGTATTATTTCTTCTTTTGATAAAAGGTATGAGAATGCAAGAGTTTTTACTTTAAGAAAGAACTATAGATCAACAAGACCTATTTTAGCCCTTGCAACAAAAGTAATTGAGCATAATGAAAGAATTTATGAAAAACACTTAGAAGTAGTTAGAAAAGAAGAATTATATGCTCCTAAACTTTTAGTATTTTCTGAACTTTTTGATCAGTATGAGCATATTGCAAAATCAATTGCTAAAACTATGACTCCAAAAGATGAAATTGCTATTATTTTTAGAAACAACTCAAGCGCTGATGGAATTGAAGTAAACTTAAGAGAGTATGATATTCCAGCACGTAGAAAAGGTGGACATAGTTTTTTTGACTCTTTAGAAGTTAAATTTATTATTGATATTATTTCACTTTTAATGAAACCAAATGATATGATGAGTGTTATTCATATTTTAGAATATGGTAAAGGAATTGGAAAAGCAATTGCTAAAGATATTTTTGATGCTTTAATGATGTTAGGTGATGGAAGTTTATTTATGGGTCTTTTTGAACCAAAAGCTTCTGTTAAAAATCCTTATTTATCTGCTAAATCTAAAAATATTCAATTAGGTTTATTTGATGATTTTATTGAGTTAGGTTCAGTATCTAAGTTTAAAGACTGTGGGTTTGATGAAAAGTTTTTAGGTAATGCAATTTTAAAACATCCAAAACTAACGTATGAAGGTGGAATATTTTTACATGAATTTTATTTAGTTGTAAAATCATTAAAAAGAGTAAAAAATCCAAATTCAATTATTGAACATGTTTTAAAATCTAAACTATTTGCGCATTTAAAAGAAATACTCTCTACAAAAAGAGGAACTCTTAAAGATGGTAATTTAGATTCATCTTTAAAACTTGCAGCTGAGCTTAAAATTGAGCGTAAAGGTCTTTTACTTAAAAAACTAGCAACACATTATAAAGAATTACATAAATTTATTAATGCTATGGTTTTAGGTGGAGGTGAAATGAGTGAAGGTGAGGGTGTTCACTTATTAACAGTTCATGCTTCAAAAGGTTTAGAATTTAAAGAAGTTTATATTATTGATTTAATGGATGGAAGATTTCCTAATAGAAAACTTATGAGTAAAGGTGGATCGCTAGAAGAAGAAAGACGTCTATTTTATGTAGCAGTTACAAGAGCTAAAGATATATTATATTTATCATATGCAAAATATGACAGAATTAAAAAACTAGACTTTATACACTCACAATTCTTAAAAGAAGCAGGTTTAGTTAAAACTGCCCCTAAAGAAGAATAAAAACAATTATATTATTAAATAATATAAGCTCAAAAAACAAAAACAAATCTTAATTAAAAAAAAGATTTGTTTTGTACAATAAAACCATAATCTCTTTTTAGATATAATCGCGAATAATAATGATTACATAGGATATTTAATGAGCGAAAAATATGAACCTTCGAAAATAGAAGATAACTACTACAAAATCTGGGAAGATAGAGGTTATTTTGAAATTGAAGGTAACAAATCAATTCAAGAAAAAGATGAAAGTGGAAAAACTAAAACTTTCTCTATTATGATGCCACCACCAAATATAACAGGATCTTTACACATAGGTCATGCTTTAACATTTACATTACAAGATATCATTACAAGATATAAAAGAATGGATGGTTTTAAAACACTTTGGCAACCAGGAACAGATCATGCAGGTATTGCAACTCAAAATATTGTTGAAAAACAATTAATTGCTGAAGGTACTACTAAAGATGAACTAGGACGAGAAGGTTTTCTTAAGAGAGCTTGGAAACAAAAAGAAGTATCTGGTGGAAATATTGTTCACCAAATGAGAAAACTTGGAGTTACTCCTGCTTGGAAACGTGAAAGATTTACAATGGATGAAGGTCTAAAAGAAGCTGTTAAAGAAGCTTTTGTATCTTTATACAACGAAGGTCAAATTTCTCAAAATACGTATATGGTTAACTGGTGTACACATGATGGTGCATTATCTGATATCGAAGTTGAACATGAAGAAGTTCAAGGTAAATTTTATACAATGGTATATAAATTTGCAGATGGTTCAGGCCAGTTAGAAGTAGCAACAACTAGACCTGAAACTTATTTTGGTGATACTGCTATTATGGTTCATCCAGATGATTCTAGATATGCTTCTATTGTTGGAAAAGATGTATTAATACCTCTTACTGATAGAACTATTAAAGTAATTACTGATACGCATGTTGATATGGAACTTGGAACTGGTGTTGTTAAAGTTACACCTGCACATGATCAAAACGATAATGAAGTTGGTAAAAGACATAATTTAGAATATATTAAAGTATTTGATGAAAAAGGTATTTTAAACGAATATGCTGGAGAATTCGCAGGACTTGAAAGACTTGAAGCTAGAGAGCCAATTGTTGCTAAACTACAAGCAGAAGGTTATATTGTTAAAATTGAAGACCATGTTCATCAAGTAGGGCATTGTTACAGATGTAAAAATATTGTTGAACCTTTTATTTCTCAACAATGGTTCTTATCTAATGATATGGCACAAAACTCAATTGATAAAACTAAACAAGAAACAAAAGATAGAGCTCCTAAAGGAACATCTTTATTTCACCCTCCACATTGGATTAATTCATATACTGCGTGGATGGATGAATTAAGACCTTGGTGTATATCTCGTCAATTATGGTGGGGACATAGAATTCCTGTATTTACTTGTAATGAAAAAACTTGTAATCACCAATGGGCTGATAAAGCTGATGAACCTGAATCTTGTCCAAAATGTAATGCTAAAAACTATACTCAAGATCCAGATGTTCTAGATACTTGGTTCTCATCTGCTTTATGGGCTATGTCACCATTAGGTTGGGGAAATAATGGAACTTTAGAAGATTTATATAATGCAGAAGATGAAAAAGACTTTTATCCAAACTCATTATTAATTACTGGTTTTGATATTATGTTCTTCTGGGTTGCTAGAATGATGATGATGGGTGAACACTTTAAAAAAGAATTACCATTTAAAGATATTTATATGCATGCTCTTGTACGAGATGAATCAGGTGCTAAAATGTCTAAATCAAAAGGTAATGTAATTGATCCTTTAGATATGGTAAGTGAATTCTCAGCTGATATTGTTAGATTCTCTTTATGTTATTTAGCAGTTCAAGGTCGAGATATTAAATTAGGTAAAAAACACCTAGACTTATATAGAAACTTTACTAATAAATTCTATAATGCAGCTAATTTCTTTATTATGAATTTAGAGAATTTAAATGAAGCTAATGGAACTAATCTTCCTATTGTATTTGCTGATTTAAAAGATGTAGAAATTAAAACTGCTCTTGGAAAATATATGCTTTCTAAACTAGCAACTGCTACGCAAGAAGTAAGAGTAAATTTAGATACTTATAAATTTAATGAAGCAGCAGCTTCTTTATATAGATTTATTTGGAATGAATTTTGTGATTGGGGAATTGAATACTCAAAAGCTTCAAAAGATTCATTATTTGAACTTGCAGCAATTTTCAAAGAAGCATTAAAATTAACTTCACCATTTATGCCATTTATTTCTGAATATTTATACCAAAAATTATCTGGAACTTCATTAGAAGATACAGAATCTATTATGGTTATGAATTTCCCAAGAGATTTAAAAGAAGATAAAGAAGTTGAATCTATGTTTGCAATAATTGAAGAAACAATTACTTCAGTTAGACGAGCAAAAGTTGTAATTGATATGGGTAATAGTAAAATTTCAAAAGCATATATTAAACTTGATGTTAATATTGATAAAGAAATAGCAAGACCATTTATTGAAAAACTAGCTAAAGTTGAAAGAATTGAATTTGTTGACGCTAAAGTTGAAAACTCAATTACTGATGTATCTGCTAATGTTGAAGTATATTTACCAACTAGCGAAATTGATATGAGTCCAATTATTGATAAACTTAACAAACAAGCTATTAAAACTCAAAAAGAGTTTGATAAGTTAAATGGTATGTTATCAAATGAAAGATTTGTAGCTAATGCACCTGCTGAAGTTATTACGGCAAATAGAAAATCATTAGAAGAAGCTTCTAATAAATTAGAAAAAATCCAAAACGAATTAAAAGCAATTTCTTAAATTGTAATGAAGTTCATTTCTTTTAAAGAAATGAACTTTATATCTGTTCAATCACTGTGTAAAATCTACTAAAATATTATTCTATCAAACTACAAAATTCAGTACTTAAGAAGAAAGTTCAAACTCAGAGATGATTATCAAAAAATCCAATTTAATTAAAACTATTTTTTTAATTTATATGGAATATTATGGGAGTATTTAACTAGTTTAATACTAGTTAAATACTCCCATAATATTCATTCTTTTGCTATAATACTTTTAATGCTAAATCAGGATATGTAATGAAATTAAAAAAACTCCCAATTGGAATTTCAACTCTTAAAACTATAATAGAAGAAGATTATGTTTATATAGATAAAACTAAAATAGCTTTAGATTTAATGACAGGAGATGGAAGATACTTTTTTTTATCTCGTCCTAGAAGATTTGGAAAATCTTTATTTTTAGATACTTTAAAAACTATTTTTGATGGATCTAAAGAGATATTTAAAGGTTTATATATTTATGATAAATATGATTTTGAAAAATATCCTATTATTAGAATTAGTTTTAATAGTGGAGACTTTACTTCAAGAGAATTTTTAAATAAAAGAATATTTGAAATTTTAGATGAAAACATGAGTGATTTAGGGCTAGAATATCCAAATAACTTATCAATGTCTGGTTCTTTTTCAAGACTGATAAAAGAAGCTTATTTAAAATATAATAAAAAAGTAGTTATTTTAGTAGATGAATATGATAAAGCTATTTTAGATAATATTGATAATAAAGATCTTGCTTACGAAATGAGAGATGAGTTAAAAACTTTTTACTCTGTTATAAAAGGTTCAGATGAATATTTGAAGTTTGTATTTATTACTGGTGTTTCTAAATTCTCAAAAGTCTCACTATTTTCTGGTTTAAATAATATGAATGATATTACTTTAGATAGTAGTTATTCTACAATTTGTGGTTATACTCAAAATGATGTTGAAACATATTTTAAAGCTCATTTAGAGGGCGTAGATATGGTGAAACTAAAGAAATGGTACAATGGTTACAAATTTTTAGGAGAGGGTGTTTATAACCCTTTTGATATACTTTTATTTATTCAAAAAGGAAAAAAATTCCAAAACTATTGGTTCTCAACAGCTACTCCAACTTTTTTACTAAAACTAATAGAAAAAAATTCTTATTTTTTACCAGATATGGAAAATATTATAAAAGATGAAGAAATGTTAAACTCTTTTGATGTAGATTATATTGAAATTGAGACATTAATGTGGCAAACAGGATATTTAACTATTGAATCAACTTATGAAGTATATGATGAAATTAGATATAAATTAGCTATTCCAAATAATGAAGTAAGAATTTCATTAATGGGTTCAATATCTAAATTTCTAACTAAAAAATCTTTAGTAGAATATAAAGATGGAATTAAAATAGCTTTATATGAAGAAAACTTAAAAAACCTAGAAAAA
>JABSOL010000114.1 GCA_013215985.1 Campylobacteraceae bacterium | reverse complement strand
CTTCTAAAGTATTTGACATATTATTTGATAATAACATAGCATCTTCTACTTTTCTATCTACAAACTCTGCATTTAATTTACCTAAGCTCATTTTTGTTTGAAATGATTGAACAATCATCATAATTGAGCTTAAAGGATGTCTCCATTGGTGAGCAATATTAGCAATCATTTCACCCATAGCAGCCATTTTTGATTGCTGGGATAATAAAGCCTCTTTCTCTTTATTTTTTTGTATTTCTTTTAATAACTCTTGTTTATATGTTAAAAAACGTTTTTGCACTAGTTTTAATAAATGATGTGTTCTTTTAAAGTTATTAGTAATAATAATTGTTAAAAGTATTGAGAATAAAAATACAAATAATATTGATATATTTAAAATTAATGATAAAGTATTAAATACTTTTTGAGTATTTAGTTTTTCTTTTATTGCTAAATTTAAATCGTAATCTGTTAAATTTGTTATATAAATATTTATTGAATTAATATCATAATAAAGTTTATTTATAAGTTGTATAGCTTTTTTTTCTTTTTTTTCTTTAAATAAAATATAAATATGATTAACTTTTCTATTTATTAAAATTATCTTTTTATCAATATTTCGAATAATACTTGTTTTTAATCTTTTATCTTCTGGCATAGTTTGGGGTAAAAGTAAATCTTTCATAATTTTAGTTATAAAATAAGCTTTATAATCGCTATGAATATTAGTATTTTTATATGAAGTCCAGTTTTTATGTATTAGTTGTTGGGCTAAAAGAATTACATCACGAGATTGATTAACGCTTAGATTCTTATTCCTGATATCTGCTAACGTATCATATAGATTTATAGTAAAAGTATCTTTTATGCTTTCAAGTTTAATTATTGGTTTTGTTCTTTTCTCAAGTAAAAAATCAAAGTCATTTTTTAGTGTATAAATTGAAACTTGAGATAATAAAATAATTGAAATCATTCCACCTGTAATAATAAAAAGTAAAAATGATGTTTTATAAGTAAATGGAATTTTATCAACGAGTTTTAAAAGATTTTTAAAATTCATTATTTGATCTTTTTAAAAGTATTATTCTCATAAGTAAATAAATAAGTATTATCTTGAATTTGAGAATTTTTATATTTTGTTTGTATTCCATCTAGAAAATTATTATTCATATGATTAAATGCCTCAATGAAATTGTTTCTTGTCATATTACCTTTTATTTGTCTTAGAGCTTCAACTATTGATTTTGCAGCTAAAAATGACTCTAGTGATACAAAACCTAGAGGTTGTTCTGGAAAATACTTTTTCATAAGTTTTTGATATTCTAAAATTACAGCTATTTTTTTTGATCCATAAAATGGTACAACAGATGAAAATATTAAGTTTTTTGTTTGTGATTTTAATTCTTTTATGATTTGATTTGCATCACCAAAAGATATATTACAAAATATTGTATTTTTAAATACCTGATCATTTTTTGCTTTTTTAATAAATAAAGCATTTGCTTTATATGCACCAACTAGTATTATAGCTTCTGGCCTTCCTTCTTTTATTTCATAAAAAGCATGTTTAATTGAAAGAGTATTTCTTTTATATGTTCCTTCTGAATTAATATATAAATTTCTTTTTTCTAAAGATTCTAAAAGAGAAAGATATGCTTCTTCTCCATAATTGTCATTTTGGTAAAAAATAGCTATTTTTTTTATGTTCTTTTTTTCATATAAATAAGAAACAATATTTTCAACTTCTTCTTTATAAGATGATCTATAGTTTATAATATTCTTTTTATATTTATTTCTTAAAAACTCAGCCCCAGAGAAGGGTGCTATAAAAGGTATGTTTTCATCTTCTATAATATTAAGTACATTTTTAATAGTAGGAGTTCCTACAAAAGCAAATAATGAAAATACTTTATCTCCAAATATTAATTTGTTTATATTTTCTAATGTTAGTTCAGGTTCATATTTATCATCATAAGAAATGAGTTTTATTGAATGATTTCTTACTAAATGTTGTTCATTTGCATAAAAAAAGTAAGAATTTGCACCTGCATAAATTGAGCTAGCCCAAGCTTTCATAATTCCACTTTGTGGCAAAGAAGACCCAAATAATAAAATATTATCATTGTAAAATTTGTCTTTTAAATTTAAATAAATTAGTGACAAAAAGATTATTGAGAAGAATATATATTTCAATTATTTAACCTTAAAAATTTTGAGAATTATAACATATTTACTCAAAAGGTAACAGCTAAATTTACTTTGTGAAAATAAATCTAACTTATTAAGTTAAACCAAAGTTAAGAATTAATAGAATAGGTAAAATAATTTTTACCAAAAGGTGAATCATGTACGAATTTATATATTACAGCCCAAAAGAGTTGGAGTTTCCTCTTCCTTCTAATATTTATGTAACAACTTCTTTAAAGGATATTCCAGATGAAGAGTTTATTGTTTCAAATACAAAACAAACAGATGCAGAAATTGCAGCGCTAGAAATCGATTTTTATATTAAAAACTCTAAAGATTCTTTAGCTTCTAAAATTAAAAATGTTGAAAAACTATATGAAATTAATTCTAATAGGTTCGATAATGCACAAGATATGCAATATACACAAGAAATCTCAAAACAAGTATTATTAGTGGCATCAAGTGATGAAAAAAAAGAATTCACAAAATCTATGATTCCCGATGAATTTGATTTATTTCATGTTACGAAAGATATTGTTAAATCAATAGATGGACATATTGGTTCTTTAAAAGTAATTGTTGATGATGAAGGTAAAGACGTCGAACTTAATGTATCTCAAATTGTTTGGTACAAGCAAGGTGAGATGGCCTGTAAACAGAGTGGTTCATTCGATCCAATTGAAACATCTTTAGATGAAGTTTTAGCCACTCTTAGAAATAATATATCTTCTTACGAATATAAAAAATATACTGTATATGATAAAACTATTTGTCAATATAATGAAAGACGAGAAGAAGTTTGTTCAAAATGTGAAGAAGTTTGTCCCACAGTTGCAATTATCAAAAACGACGAAAATAAAACTTTAGAGTTTTCTCAAATTGATTGTCATGGTTGTGGAGGATGTATTTCTGTTTGTCCTTCTGGAGCTTTAGAATATGCTCCTCAAAATAGAGAATCTTTTTTTGAGATGGCAAGAGAATATAAGGGACATATTCCTTTAATTATTCCAGAAAAAATGAATGTTCTAGATTTAACTATTGAACTTAAAAAAGATGTTTTACCTTTTGCAATTGAAGGTGAAAAATATTTACATGAAGGAACTTTATTAACTCTTTTACAAGAATCAGGTTCTCAAGTAATATTTTATTCAGACTTTTTATCAAAAGGAACTAAAGATGCAATTTTTGTATTAAATCAAATCTATCAAAAAAAATACCAAAAAGATGCGATTTTGTTAGCAATGACACAAGATGAATTAAAAGATGCCTTAGAAAAAGTAGAGTTCATTGAGAATTCAAGATTTACTTTTAATGAAGGAAAATCTAGAAAAAGAGAAGTATTTGCAATTAGATTAGCTCCTATAGTTCAAAATGATGAATTAGGAACAGTTGATTGTGGAGAACATGTTCATTATGCTCATGTTAAAGTAGATCAAGATAAGTGTACTTTATGTTTAGCTTGTGTAGGAGCTTGTAATGTTAATGCAATTATTGCAGATACAAGTGATAATACTTTAAGATTAAATGCTTCTTTATGTACTTCTTGTGGTTATTGTGAAATGACTTGTCCTGAAGATGACTGTCTTACACTAGAGCGAGATGTAATTAAATTATCTCCTTCATGGTTTCAAGAAGAGATCTTAGCTCAAGATGAATTATATCCTTGTATTGAATGTGGTAAAGAATTTGCAACTAAAAAAGCAATTGAAAAAATCGCAGCAATTATGAGTCCTATTTTTGCAAAAGATCCAATAAAAGAGAGAACTTTATATTGTTGTGAAACGTGTAAACCAAAAATTATGATGACTTCATATATGAAAGATTCATCAGCGTATACTAATAAACAAGGAGTAAGTATTGGCTAATAATGAAATCAATAAAGCAAGAGTCGTATATTACGGACTCTTTGCTTCGCTTTTCACATTTTTCGAGAATACTAATAATTATGAAAGTATTAAAAATACTCTTAAAGTTCTAGGTGAGAATCCTTTAGATAAACACTCTAAAAAAGCCTTAGATAATATGAATTCATTTTTAGAAAAAAAATCTGCAAATAATTTAAAAGATGAAATGAATATAATCTTTTATTCTCTAACTTCATCTTATATTCCTGTATCTGCTTCATATTATGATGAAGCAAGAGATGATGGCAAGAAAAAACTTGAAATGTTAGACTTTGTTTTAAAATCAAAATTTAGAAGAGATGAAAATATTTATAAAGAGAGTGAAGATAATATTGCTTTTATTTTATCATTTATGAGTAAATTAATAAATGAAGAATTACAAGAAGATAAAAACTCACAAGAAATAGCAAAAGATGTATTTAAAGATATTTTAAATGAAGTTATTGATTCTTTTATAAATAGAGTATATGCTCATGAGAATGCAGAATTTTATAAAGATTTAGCACTTGTTTTAAAAGTATTTATGGAATTTGAGAGACATTTTTATTCTTTGAAAGCTCCTATAAAAGAAGATGTTCAAGATATAAAAAGATTAAGTGAAAAAGATCAAAAAAAACCAGCAGAAAAAAGAGTGAAAAAAAACTTTGAAGAGTTTGCTTCAATTTAAGTTAAATTTTTTTTGTTTTTAATATGCATTTTTTGCATATTTATAAAGTCGAAATGTTTTTTAATATGCTAATTTTGCATATTAAAGGAATTAGTGAGAAAATCTAGGTTTTTTGACTAGTCTCTTTACAAAAAGAGCATTAATAATGGAGGTCTGTATGTCAAATTCAAGACGAAATTTTGTTAAAAAAGCTTTAGGTGCTGGTGCTGTTCTAGCAGCTGCATCTACTGTTTCAATGGCAAATAGTGGAAATAAAAACTTTTCTAGTTCAGGTGGAGTTGTTGTAGGAAAATCTAAGAAAAAAGAAATTCTTTACAAAGAAACTAAAGAATGGGAAGATTTTTATAAAAGAAGTTATTAATTAATTGTATGTCAAAAAGGAGAGAGAAATGGGTAATAATACACTCAAAGATTTATCTTTAAATATAGGAAGAAGAAGTTTCCTTAAAATCTCCTCTTTAGGGGCAGGTTTAGGTCTTACTAGTGCTTATGCAAATAGTGATTCCCTAAGACCTGCAAATGAAGAAGAAATTAAGAATCCTTATCCTGGTTCAAAGATAGTTAAAACAATATGTAGTATTTGTTCTGCTGGTTGTGGAATTAAAGCTGAAGTTCATAATGGTGTGTGGGTTAGACAAGATGTAGCACAGGATCATCCAATTTCGGAAGGTTCCCACTGTTGTAAGGGTATTGATCAAATTGATTTAGTTAAAAGTAAACAAAGAATCAAATACCCAATGAAAAAAGTAAATGGAAAGTGGGAGAGACTTTCTTGGGAAACTGCTATTTCTGAAATATCAGAAAAAATGCTTAAATTAAGAGAAGAAAATGGACCTGACGTAGCAATGTTTTTGGGTTCTGCTAAATTTAATTTACAGCAAGCTTTTTATTTTAGAAAATTTGCAGCTTTTTGGGGAACTAATAATATAGATCACGTAGCTAGAATTTGACATAGTGCAACAGTCGCCGGTGTGGCGAATACATGGGGTTATGGCGCTATGACAAATCATTTTGGTGATATATTAAGACATTCGAAAGCAATATTTATGATAGGTGCAAACTCAGCAGTTGCAAATCCAATTGGATTTAAACATATGCTGCAAGCAAAAGATAGAAACAATGCAAAATTAATTGTTATTGATCCAGTTTTTACTAAGTCTGCTGCTAAAGCAGATCATTATTTAAGAATTAGAACAGGTACTGATATTGCATTTATTTATGGACTTTTACATCTTATATTTAAAAATGGATGGCAAGATAAAAGTTTTATAAAAGAAAGAGTTTATGGTATTGAAGATGTAATGGAAGAGGCTAAAAAATGGACTCCTGCTGAAACATCAGATGTTACAGGAATTCCAGAAGAGCAAATAATCCAAATTGCTAGATTAATGGCATTTACTAAACCTGCTACTATAATTTGGGCCTTAGGTATTACTCAACATAGTGTTGGAACATCAAATACTAGAATTTTACCAATTTTACAATTAGTTTTAGGAAACATGGGTAAAAAAGGTGGAGGCTGTAATATTATTAGAGGACATGATAATGTTCAAGGTTCTACGGATATGTGTTGTTTAGCAGATTCACTTCCAGGTTATTATGGACTTTCAAAATCATCATGGAAATATTATTCTGATGGTTGGGGAGTTGATTACAAATGGTTAGAAAAAAGATTTGCAGCTCCTAAATGGATGAATGAAAAAGGTTTTTCACTTGCTAAATGGTGGCAAGGTGTATTACAAGAAGAAAAAACATATTCATCTTCACCAATTCGTGCTTTATGGGTTCAAGGAACTGGAATTACTTCTATGGCTCAAACTGCAAAAGTAAAAGAAGCTTTAGATAAATTAGATTTATTAGTTATTGCTGAACCTTTTGTAAATGAAGCAGCTGTAATTACTGATAAACGTGATGATATTTATATCTTGCCTGTTTGTACTCAGTTTGAAGTTGAAGGAATTGTAACTGCAACTAACAGAACAGCACAGTGGAGAGATAAAGTTATTGATCCTTTATATGAGTCAAAAACTGATCATGATGTAATGTTTGAATTTGCTAAAAAATTTGGTTTTTATGAAGAATATACTAAAGCTATGAGAATGGAAGTTGTTGATAAAAAACTTAAAGTTGTAAAAGATACATTTAATTTTGCAGATGATGCATGTAATGAAATCGCACGAATAGTTAAAACTATTGGTTTAGGTGGATGGACAGCTAAAAGATTAAGAGAACATCAAAAACAATGGCATTTATTCGATCCACTTACTTTAAAAGGAAGAGGGCCAATGAAGGGTCAATATTATGGTTTACCTTGGCCTTCTTGGGATACAAAACATCCTGGATCACCAATTTTATATGATGTAGATACTCCTGTAAATGAAGGTGGAATGGGATTTAGAAATAGATTCGGACTTGAGCATGATGGACATGACTTATTAGCAGATGATGCAGTTACCATTAAAGGTTCTAAAATTAAAGGTGGTTATCCTGAGATTACTGCTGCTAATATTGAAGAAGTTTTAAAAATTAAATTAACAAAAGAAGAAAAAGAATTAATTGGTGCAAATTGGAAATTTGATTTCTCTGGAATTATTCAAGAAAAATGTGCAGAAGCAGGTGTAGCTCCTTATGGAAATGCAAAAGCAAGAGCTAAAGTTTGGAATTTTCCAGATCAAGTTCCAAAACATAGAGAACCAATTCATTCACCAAGAGAAGATTTAGTTAAAAAATATCCAACTTATGCAGATCAAACAAATAACTTTAGAGTTGATGTTAAATTCTCATCTGAGCAAAATGCACAGAATTGGTCAAAAGATTTCCCAACAATGTTGGTAACTATGAGACTTGTGAATTTAAGTGGAGCAGGTATGTTAGAGAGAACTAGTAAATATTTATCTCATATTACACCTGAAATGTTTGCTCATATTAATCCTGAGTTGGCTGCTGATTATGATTTAAAAGATGGTGATGATATGTGGTTGCATTCACCACAGGGTACGAAAATTAAAGTAAAAGCTATTTATTCTCATTCTGTTACACCTGATAGAATTGCTTTACCTTATAACTTTGCGGGTGTTATGCAAGGTGTTGATTATTCAGCAAATTACCCAGAAGGCACAAAACCTTATACTATTGGTGAGAGTTCTAATACTATTACGAATTATGGTTTTGATATTATTACTCAGATTCCTGAGTTTAACGCAGGCTTATGTCTGATAAAAAAAGCTTAGGAGATTATCATGAGTAGTGAAAATTCAAGACTAAAGTTTTATTGTGATGATGATAGATGTATTGAATGTTATGCTTGTTCTGTAGCTTGTTCACAAGCTCACGAACTTCCAACGGGTATTAACAGAAGAAAAGTTATAACAATGAATGAAGGATTAATTGGACTAGAGTATTCTTTATCAATTGCTTGTATGCATTGTACTGATGCACCTTGTGAGCAAGTATGCCCAGTTGATTGTTTTTATATTAGAGAAGATGGCATTGTTCTTCATGATAAAGAAACTTGTATTGGTTGTGGATATTGTTTATATGCCTGTCCTTTTGGAGCTCCACAGTTTCCTCAAGATGGTGCTTTTGGAACAAAAGGTGCTATGGATAAATGTACTATGTGTGCAGGTGGGCCTGAAGAGACTAATTCACATAAAGAAAAAGAACTTTATGGTCAAAATAGAATAGCTGAGGGTAAAGTTCCTTTATGTGCAGCTGTTTGTTCTACAAATGCGCTCTTAGTCGGAGATTCTCAAAAGATTTCTGAAGTAATTAGACAAAGAGTATTATCAAGAGGCCATAATCATCAAAGCTCACCTGCAGGATGGAGCATGGCTTATGGTTCGTAATAGATGAAAAAATTATATATAATACTTACTTTATTAGTATTTACAACACTAGCTTTTGCTAGTGATAGTGCTATTTGGGGGAAAGATATGATTTTAAATATTGCGCAATATGATAAAGAGGGT
>JABSOL010000113.1 GCA_013215985.1 Campylobacteraceae bacterium | reverse complement strand
GGTTTTTTAATTACAGTTTTTTATGAAAACTTTATTGTCGATCCTATTCAAAAAGATTTAATTATAAATATAAAAGAATATTATAAAAACTTGTACTTGCAAATATGTATTTACATTTTTCTATTTACAATGATTTTATTACTTTTTACTTTTATTTTTACTAATTTTATTAAAAAGAATTTTAAAGAATATAATGCTGAACTTTTAGACAAAAGTAAATCATTAGAACATTGGAAAAAAAGATTTGAATTAGCAATTATTGCCTCAAATGATGGTTTATGGGATATAAACTTTAAAAGTGGAAAAATATACTTCTCAGATGCTTGGTTAAATATGTTTTATTATGAAAAAGGTGAAATTAAAGATTTTGATACTTGGTTTTCTTTAATTCATAAAGATGACAAAAAAAACGTTAAAATCTTATTTGATAAAGTTTTCTCAAAAGAGAATGATTCTATTCTTTGTGAATATAGATTAAGAACAAAACATAATACTTATAAATGGGTTTTAGCTCGTGGTAAAACATTTTTAGATGAAAATGGTGATATTGAAAGAATGTTAATGATGTCTATGGATATTGATAAAAATAAGATTATGAAAAAAGAGTTATCTGATGTAAACTTATTAGTAGAAGATGGGAAAATTGTTATTTTTAAAGTCTTAAATAATGAATATTTATCTTTTTCATATATATCAAATAGTATAAAAAACTATGATTATAAAAAAAGTGATTTTGAGAATAATAAATTATCTTTACTTGATTTAATATTCAAAGAAGATATAGACGAGATTAAAAATATCATACATGAAGCTTTAGCTTCAGACTTAAATGATTTCACTTTTGTATGTAGAATGAAAACTCCTAAAAATGAAATTAAATGGATATCTTGTAGATCCATTTTACTTAAAGATCATTCAGGAAAAGTAAGTCATTTTTATGGATACATAAACGACATTACAAAAATTAAAGTATCACAAGAAGAGTTGAAAATAAAAGTAAAAATAGAACTTGAAAAAAATAGAAAAAAAGATGCTATTTTAATTCAACAAAGTAAATTAGCCGCTATGGGCGAAATGTTAGGTTCAATTGCCCACCAATGGAGACAGCCTTTAAATAATGTATCTTTGATATTACAATTTTTGCAAGATAATTACAAAACAGGAGATTCTAAAACAATTGATAAGTTTATGTCAAGAGCTAATAAACATATAGAATATTTGTCTGTTACAATTGATGATTTTAGGGACTTTTATAAACCTTCAAAAGAAAAAAATGATTTTTACTTGAATGATTGTATTTCTTCATTACTTTTTATAATTGAAAATGAATTTAAATATCAAAACATTAATATAATTACAGATATTAAAAAACTTCATCTTAATACATATGAAAATGAATTAAAACAAGTTATATTAAATATTTTAAATAATGCCAAAGATGCGATTCTTTTAAAAAAAGAAAAGCTTTCATTTGAAGCTTTTATAAAAATAGAATCAGATAGTACTGATAATAAGACAATTTTAAAAATATCAAATAATGGAGGTGAAATAGATGATGAGATTATAAAAAGAATATTTGAACCTTATTTTACAACTAAGTTTGAATCAGCAGGAACAGGAATAGGTTTATATATGTCTAAGACAATTATTGAAACAAATTTAAAAGCTTTAATAAAAGTAAATAATATAAAAGATGGTGTTGAATTTAGCATTATATTTAAAAAGGAAAAAAATGATAACTAGAGTATTATTAGTTGAAGATGAAATAGATGCTTTAGAAATTCTAGCGTTTTACTTAAATACAGTATTTGATGAAGTTAGCTGTGCTTCTAATGGAGAAGAGGGCTTATTATTATATGAAGAGGCACAAAAAGACAATAAATGCTTTGATCTAGTTATAAGTGATATTAAAATGCCTAAAAAAGATGGTATGACTATGATTGAAGATATCTCAAAACTTAATGAAAATCAAAAGTTCATAATAGTCTCAGCACATAAAGATGAAGAATTTTTATTTAAATCAATTTCTTTAAATGTTGTTTCTTATTTTGTGAAGCCGCTTGATATTAAAAAGATTATGGAAATATTAAAAAAAGTAAAAATTAAAGTTTTAGAAGAAAAAGAAGATACTATTGTTTTAATAAATAATACATTCTCATATAATAAAAACAATTCTATTTTATTTAATAAAAAAGAAATCATTAATTTATCAAAAAAAGAAATACTTTTAATAGAAGCTTTACTTTTAAATATAAAAATAATCAAAACAAAAGAGAATCTTAAAGAGTTTGTTTGGAAAGATAATAAAAGTTCAGATGCAACATTAAGAACTTTAATAAAAAGAGTAAAAGATAAAATATCTGATGATGATTTTATTGTTTCAAAAAAAGGTCTTGGTTATATTATTGAATAAATCTTATTTTTAGGGATTTTAAAAGTAGATTTTACAATTTGAAACAATTTTGAAACAATTTATAATCTTTTATGTTATAATTTTTTATATATAAATTAAAGGATATAAAATGGCTACGAAAAAAATATTATCAAAATTGTTTATGGCTTCAGTTTTAACATCGGCTATGTTAACTTCTGTAAATGCAGCATCAAAAGAAAAGAAATATGTAATTGCAACTGCAAGTACAGGTGGAACTTATTATCCAGTAGGTGTTGGAATTGCAACTATTGCTTCAATTAAATTAGCTAAAAAACATAAAATGACTTTTTCTGCTATTACATCAGCTGGATCTGGCGAGAATGTTGATATGTTAAATAAAGGTGAAGTTAATTTTGCAATTTTACAAGGTTTATTTGGATCTATGGCTTGGCAAGGAAAAGACAAGTATGAAGGTAAAGCTAAAAAGAATTTAAGATCAATTACTATGTTATGGCAAAATGTTGAACAATTTACTGTTCGATCTAGTATTGCTAAAACTGGTAATATTATGGATTTAAAAAATCTTTATGGTGAAAGATTCTCAATTGGGGGAAGATCATCTGGTTCAAGAGTTTCTGCTGAAACTATTTTAAAATCACTAGATATTGATTATAAAAAAATGAATATTCAATACTTAGGTTATACTCCAAGTTCAACTGCATTACAAGATGGAAAAGTTAAGGGTATGAATACTCCATCAGGTCCTCCTACATCTGCTGTTACTAATGTATTCGCTTCTATGGGTAATGATAAAATTAAAGTTCTTAATTTCTCAAACTCTGATTTAGCTAAAATTACTAAAAATTATCCTGTATGGACTCCATTTACTATTAAAGCTGGAACTTACCCAGGTCAAGTAAAAGACATTAATACAATTGCACAACCAAATCTATTAGTTGTTACAAAAGATACACCAAATGAAACTGTATATTTATTAACAAAAACTATTTATGAAAACTTACCTTTTCTAAATTCTGTTCATAAAGCTACAAAAGCTATGGCTTTAAATAAAGCAATTGCTGGTTTACCTATGCCTCTTCATCCAGGAGCTGCAAAATTTTATAAAGAACAAGGTATTACAATTCCTGCCTTACTTATGGTTAAATAATAAAAAGAGTTTTCTCTTTTTATTATCTTCAAAAAATCATATAGAACATTCCTTTATTGATTTAAGAGAATAAGGGCTGTTCTATATAATTATATTTAAGGATATATTATGATAAAAATAAAATACTTTAAAGAAATCACATTTACTTATGCAATATTAATCTCATTATTTCACTTTTATATTAATATTTGGGGCGGTATTTCTGATTTATGGTTTAATTCAGCTCACTTTGCACTTTTAGCATCTTTAGGTTTTTTAACTTATGAAGCTTCAATAAATGATGATAGGAAAAAAGATGAAGTTTCAGTATTAAATATTATTTTTGCTGTTTTATCACTTATAACATTTGTTTATATGGTCTTTTTTGAAGAGAGTTTATATGCAGATGCAGATGCGCAAATGAGACTTAGTGATTTAATTGTAGCTTCTATGACAATTGTTTTAGCATTACTTTTAGTTAAAAAATCAACTGGATATATAATTCCTGGACTTATAGTATTATGCATCGCTTATTTACTGTTTTTGGGTCAGCATATAGATGGTTTATTTGCTTTTGCTGGTATGAGTCCGGAGAGATTCTTATATAGAATGTATTATACATCTGAGGGTTT
This sequence comes from Campylobacteraceae bacterium, assembly GCA_013215985.1. Lineage (GTDB taxonomy): Bacteria > Campylobacterota > Campylobacteria > Campylobacterales > Arcobacteraceae > NORP36. The sequence continues at coordinate 4,554 of JABSOL010000113.1, read as the reverse complement.
ATTTGGGCCAATTGCCACTATTTCTTCTACTTATGTATTTATGTTTATTTTATTTGCAGCTTTTTTATTAAAATCAGGTGCAGGTGATTTTATTGTTGATGTATCTTCTGCTGTTGCTGGAAAATATACAGGTGGAACTGGTCATGTTGCTGTATTTTCTTCAGCTTTAATGGGAACAATTTCAGGTTCAGCAGTTGCAAATACAGTATCAACAGGTTCTATTACAATTCCCATGATGAAAAAAGCAGGATTTAAACCCACATTTGCAGCAGCAGTAGAAGCCGCAGCATCTACAGGTGGACAAATTATGCCTCCTATTATGGGAGCAGGGGCTTTTATTATGGCTCAAATGACACATATTCCTTTTGTAACTATTATTTCTGTTTCAGTTTTACCAGCAATTCTATATTTTGCATCAATTGCTTTTTATATTAATATTCATGCAAAAGAGCATAATATTAAAGGTGAAGATAATGATATTAAAATACTTCCAATTTTAAGAGAAGGTTTTCATTTTATTATTCCTTTATCAACGCTAGTTGGATTATTAGTTTATGGTTTTACTCCTACTTATGCAGCAGGAATTGCGATTATTGCAATTATTTTATCTTCTTATTTAACAAAAAATAAAAGAATGGGCCTTAAAGAGATTTTAGAAGCTTTAGCACTAGGTAGTCAAAATATGGTTGTAACTGGTGTTTTATTAATAGCAGTTGGTGTAATTGTTGGTGTTATTAATATCTCAGGTGTAGGTATTACTTTTTCACAATTAATTATGGAATGGTCTAATAATTCACTTTTTATCGCTATTGTTTTAATAGCTCTTGCTTCATTGGTTTTAGGAATGGGATTACCGGTTACTGCTTCTTATGTTGTTTTATCAGTATTGAGCGCACCTGCTTTAGTAGGACTTATGTTAAGCCCTGAAATGGCAGCATTAGTTAATGCAGGAATAGAAATGCCAGAAGTTGCTATGTATTTATTATCAGCGCATTTAATTATATTTTGGTTATCACAAGATTCAAATCTTACTCCACCAGTTTGTTTAGCAGCATTTGCAGCCGCTGCAATTGCTAAAACTCCACCTATGAAAACAGGTTTAGTTTCTTGGAAAATAGGAAAAGGAATGTATATTATACCTTTGTTATTTGCTTTTACTCCACTTATTAATGGTACTTGGTTTGAGAGATTTGAAGTATTTGCTTTTGCATTATTTGGAATAATGTGTTTCTCAATTGTAATGGAAGGTTTTTGGGATAAAAAAATGAGTATACTTGAAAGACTTATATATGCTATTGCCGCTGTATTACTTTTAATTCAAGATAAAGTTTTCGAGATGGATTCATATTTTGGAATTGTTCAAAATACTCACATTCTAGGCTTTGCTATATTTGCAAGCGCTTTATTTTTACATAAAAGATTAGCAAAAGAGGAAGATAAGTATGCAAGCGTTTCATAAAAAACTAGAAGATAATGGTTATAAAGTTTATTTAGCCAAGAATAAAAAAGAAGCATTAGAAATATCTCAGTCTTTAATTAAAAAAGGGATGTCTGTTGGGCTTGGTGGCTCAACTAGCGTTAAAGAAATTGGATTATTAGATGATCTAGTTTCAAGAACAGATATAACACTATTTAATCAATATGAAAAAAACATATCTATGGAAGAAAACAAACACAGACGAAGATATGGAATGTTAACAGACATGTATGTAACTAGTACAAATGCATTAAGTAAAGACGGAAAACTTATAAATGCAGATGGAAGTGGAAATAGAGTAGCAGCTATGATTTTTGGACCAATTAATGTTTTAGTAATAGTTGGAAAAAATAAAATAGTAGAGACTCTCGATGATGGATTTAAAAGAATACAAGAAGTTGCTGCTATTAAAAATATAGAGAGAATGAATAATATAGCTATTTCTAATGGAAAAGAACCTCGTCATAATTTAGATAATATTGCTAATAAATTCTCTTATATTAAAGCAGATGAAAAAGATAGAATTATTTTAATTCTAGTAAATGAAGAATTGGGGTACTAATATGTATGATTATATAATTATAGGTGCTGGAATAATAGGTTTAAATATAGCAAAAAACTTAAAAGAGAGATTTCCACAATCTTCTGTTTTAGTACTTGAAAAAGAAAAAGAAGTTGCTATGCACTCTTCTGGAAGAAACTCAGGAGTACTACATGCTGGTTTTTATTATACGGCTGATTCCTTAAAAGCAAAATTCACAAAAGAAGGTAATGCTGCTTTAAAAGAATTTTGTGCTTTAAGAAATTTAAAAGTGAATCCTTGTCAAAAAGTTGTTGTAGCTTTAAATGAAAAAGAGAGAGAAGGATTACATGAGTTAAAAAGAAGAGGGGATGCTAATGGTGTTGAATTGTACCTAATAGATGAAATAGAGCTCTCAAAACTATATCCTAATATCAAAACCTATAAAGAAGCATTATTGTGTCCTAGTACAGCTACAGTAGATCCTAAAGCAGTTACAAAAGAGTTTGCACTTGTTATAAAAGAATTAGGTGTTGAATTAGTTCTTAATGCTAAATACCTAAGTAGTAAAAACAATATTATAAAAACTTCATTAGGTGATTACGAAGCTAAACAAATAATTAATTGTGCTGGTTTATATGCTGATAAAATAGCAAAAGACTTTGGCTTTTGTGAAGATTATGTAATTATTCCTTTTAAAGGAATTTATTTAAAAGATAAAAACAATGTTTCAAAACTTAAAACAAATGTATATCCAGTTCCAAATTTAGAGAATCCTTTTTTAGGTGTTCATTATACGCTAACTGTAAAAAATGAAGCAAAAATAGGGCCAACAGCAATACCTGCTTTTTGGAGAGAAAACTATAAAGGTTTTGATAACTTTAAACTATCAGAGTTTTTAGAAATTATATATTATGAAATAAAACTTTTTATAACAAATGCTTTTGATTTTAGATCATTAGCTTTTTCTGAAGTTAAAAAATATAATTTATCTTATTTAAAAGGGCTGGCTACAAAACTAACTAAAAATATGGACCACAAAGGTTATGATTCTTGGTCTACTCCTGGTATAAGAGCTCAGTTATTAGATAAAAGAACGCTAGAATTAGTACAAGATTTTGTAGTCCAAGGTAATTCAGATTCTATTCATGTTTTAAACGCAGTTAGTCCTGCTTTTACTTCTTCAATTCCATTTGCTAATTGGGTAGTTGAAGAATATGTTATAAAAAATAAGTAAAAACATATATTCTTTTAGTTAAACTTAAAAAAACTAATTAAAAGGCTATAAATGTTTGTTAAATTAAATGATAGAGTTTATTTAAACTTTGCAAGAATTACTAGAACTAAAATTGACCATGTAGAAGACGGAATTAGAGTTAGATTTTATGAAGGTAAAGATCAAGTTGCAAAATCTCAAAGATTTGAAGATGTAAAAGCTGCTGACAAATGGTTGGAAAAATTATTTAAACAAATCAAATAAGAGTATAGCTCTTATTTGAACATTATATTTCTCCAAACAATACTTATCTAAAAAGTCTACAAAACATGTAAAATCAGACTAATTATCATTATTATTGTAATTCTTCGACTAATTAATAAAAATTAAGTTATTATTAATTTTCTACATATATAATAATATTACACATAAAGTGTATTAAATCAATAAAGGAGATAAAATGCAAGAAATAATTACAACATTACTATCTGTTGCTAGTACAATTCCAGATTTAGCAGCTTTCTTTTTTATTGGAAAATAATTAGAACTAATCCTTATTATTTTTATAATAAGGATTTAAAATTTATATGTAGCTGTTAAAAAAACTTCTCTATCTTTTGTGAAAAATCCATTCCTAAAGCTTGTTAGTGTTGAACCAGCAGGAACTTTATTCTTTTTATTTAAAAGATTATTTATATGAAAGTCTAACGATAAGTTTTTATTATATTTATAGTTTATATTTGTACTTACTGTAATGTTATTTTTTATTTTTTTTCCATATCTTTGATTATCATCATTTATTATAGATGATTTCATACTACTGATATAATTTATTATAAAAGAATAGCTTAAGTTTTTTATAGCATACGTCATATCAGTTTTTGCTAATATTTGTGGTGAAAATGCAGGGTCTAAATAAAGATTATTTAATTTTGAAATACTTTTACTTTTTTGGAAACTTATACTTGAAGAAGTTTGAAAGTTTTCAGAGTTTTTATATTTTAATGCTACTTCAATACCTTTTGATTCTAGTTCTCCTTCAATTACTTTAGGTCTATTAGCAATTCTTTTTTGTACAAATAAACTTATATTTTTTGTTTTATTATTAAATATTGATGTATTAAATAAAAAGTATTTGTTAATATATAAATACGAAAGTTCTAAACTTTTTATTTCTTCATAATCTTCAATACTTGAATATGCTAATTGATTAGCTTTACCAAATAATAGTTTAATATGATTGTTTTTATCTATGTGATAAACTGTACTTACTTCTGGAAGAATATTTGTTTTCTCTTGATATTTATCTTTATCTTCATTATATGAAATAATAAAATCATT
>JABSOL010000112.1 GCA_013215985.1 Campylobacteraceae bacterium | reverse complement strand
TCACACTTGATTTGGATGGGAATTATAGGGTAAAGTGCTTTGGATGTCAAGGGCTCAAACATAAATGTAGCTTAAATGTATTAATTCTTTACTTTTTGTAAAGATTCCTATTAAAAGGATATATTAATCAGTTAAATCAAATGTATTAAGTATTTAATTATTTATATAAGTAATTTTTTTTAATATAATTATTGATATAATTATTCCTTATTTTATATATATAATTAAAATAAATGAGATATTTAAGATATTCAAAAAACAATAAAACATATCCAGGTGTTGAAGTTGACAATATAATTTATAATATATCATCAATTGTAAATGATATCACTAATAAAACTATTGAATTTTTATCTAATTTAAATATTGATTATAAAAAACTAGAAATAGTTAAATCTTATGACAAACTTCTAGCCCCTATTGATAATGTTGGAAAAATTGTTTGTATTGGATTAAACTATTCAGACCATGCAAAAGAAAGTGGTATGAAACTTCCTAGTGAACCAGTAGTTTTTATGAAAGCTACCTCTTCTATTTGTGGACCATACGATGATATAGAACTTCCAAAAAATTCAAGTAAAACAGATTGGGAAATTGAGTTAGCTCTAGTCATTTCAAAAGATGCAAAATATATTGATGAAAAAGATGCTTATGATTATATTGCTGGTTATACTATTTTAAATGATATATCTGAACGTGAATTTCAACTTGAAAGAGAAGCACAATGGACAAAAGGAAAAAGTCATGATACTTTTTCACCTATTGGTCCCTATATTATTACACAAGATGAAGTTGGTGATGAAAATAATTTAAATATGCTTTTAAAAATAGATGATAAGATTTTTCAAAACTCTAATTCAAAACAGTTGTATTTTAAAATACCTTTTATAATATCTTATCTTTCACAACTTATGACTTTAAAAGCTGGAGATATAATTACAACAGGAACTCCTTCTGGAGTTGGTTTAGGACTTAGTACTCCAATTTATTTAAAAGATAAACAAACAATGCACTTGTCTATTGATAAACTTGGTTTTCAAAAACAAACAGCTTATGATTATAAATAAAGCAGAAGATTTAATCTTCTGCTTTTGTATAATGTAATTCTAAACCTTTTGAAGTAGTTATAAAACCATTAATATTAATTTTTCCATTATGAACCATTAAATGATGTTCTTTACATAAAGGCACAAGATTATATTTATGGTTTGCATTCATGTGACCTATAAATCCATCTGCATTAGCTTCATTTTGTTCTTTAATATGATGAACATCATCAACTGCTTTTCCACAAATGATACAAGTACTAACAATTAAGTCTTTATTATATTTACTTGTTTTTCTTTTTGTTAATCTTTCAATTGAAGAATAATCATTTGTTAGTTTTTTTCTTATTGAATTAGCAACTTGCAAAAATTCTTTATCCATATGTAAAGATTTCGCATATTCTAATCCATACATAGAAGAACCACTTCCTAATTGAAGTTTTCTATTAAAAATTAATTTATCTTCTTTATCTTCATACATTACAGATAAATGTAAACATATAATATTTTTCAACTTCTTTAATTCTTCAATTTCTGGCAATTGATGTAAGTGCGTTGCAAACAAAAATAAAGACTCTAATTTTGCTAACTTTAAAATAGCAGATGCCACAATTGAAACCCCAGACATAGTTTCTGTACTATGAGAAATTTCATCACCTAAAATAATTGAGTTTTTATTAGCTCTATTAAATATATTTTTAAGCTCTAACATTTCAACTGCAAAAGAAGATAAACCTTTTGCAATATTATCTGCTCCTGAAATTCTAGTAAAAATAGAATCAAATATTCTAAATCTCATAGACTTAGCAGGTACAAAAAACCCTGCCTGAGCTAAAATAATAGAAATTCCTAGTGCTTTCATTAAAGATGATTTACCAGATGAATTAATTCCATATAATAAAATTCCGTGCATTTGATTATGATTCATATTAATAGGATTAGAGTTTTTAATAACTACATTGTTTTTAAACTCTGCGCGTGCTAAAGATAATTCACCCAAAATAATATCATTAGGAACATAAACACCTTGTTCTTCATTCGATTCAATAATTGGGTGTCTTAATTCAATTATTTCTATAAAATTATCATCATTTTTTGTTTTAACAATTTTAGGACATACATAATTATATTTTTTAGCTGTTTTAATATTTGATACTGTTAAATCTATTTCAGCAATAAATAAAACTAGTTCTTCTAAAAGTGTAGAGAACTTTTTTTCAAACTCAGCAATTTTTTCTTTAAATACTAATTTATTCAATTCAATTATTTTTCTTAAATTATGAACATACTTATCTGAAATATCATCAGTATTTTTATTAGATATTTTAATTGAATTAGTTTGTATTTTAATTTTAAAATCTTTAAATAAAAGTAATTCATCATCTAAAATCAAATGTGAATTCATTAACTCATCTTTAACTAAATTAAATCTACTTTTTGTAAGTCCTAAGAAAAAACCTTCTTTATCTAATCTATTAATACTTACAAATGATTTATCTTTGCTTTTCATAAATGATAAAATATGATCTTTTATAAGTTCAAGTTTATCTTTTAATCTTTCATTCTCACTCATTAACGCATCAATTTGTGAATTAATTCCATGATGAACCATATTATGATCAATATCTTTAAGCATAAACTTACCACTAATCTCTAAATCAAAAGTAGATTCAATTGATTCAATAAAAATAGTTAATTCAGCAGAAGTACAAGGCGAGTTAAAAAACTTATAGTTTTCCATAAATTTAACAACTTCTTTAATTGAAATTAATGAATCATATAAATAATTTAATTCAAAAGGATGAAGTCTAGTTAATTTAATTCTTCTTGTTAATCTTTCAATATCGTATATATTTGCTAATTCACTCTCAATTGGTGCGTGGTAATCATATAAATCTTTAGATAAAGCATATCTTCTTAATAATTCTTTTTCATCTTTAACAGGATGAGATAGTCTCTCTTTTAATAGTCTTTTTCCCATAGCAGTTGAAGTATTATTAATTAATTTAATTAAAGATGGATTATGAGAACTTTCAATTATATTTAATTGTTCTAATGCGTTATTACCTAAATAAATGTATTTTGAGACATCTAATTTAATTGGTGTTGAGAGTTTTTGAATAATTTTATCATCATGAGATATCACAAAATCAATTAATATCGCTAAACACTCAGTACTTAAAGGAACTCTTTCCATATCAAGGTGTTCAATTGAAGTAAGTAAAGATTCAATATTAAATACATTTTTAAATAGTTCATTTTGATAAACAATTTTAGGTCTAAAAGATGAAATATGAAAAGTTTTTAAGCTTAATTCTAAGTACTCAATAATTTCTTTTTGATTTATACTTTTATCACAAAAACTTAAAATCACTTCATTTGTTTTATGCATATTCATATAATTAAAACACTCATCTAAAGCATAATATTTATCTTCACTAGTTCCATGAACTTCATTATAATAACACTTTCCAGTTGTAACATCAATAGCAGAATAACCAAGAGAATAAATACCTTTATTAATATCTACACATAAAGATGTAATATTATTTTCATCTTGATCAATTATAAAATCAAAGTTTGTTCCAGGAGAAACAACTGTATCCAAGTATCTATTAACATTAGGAGGAGTTCCCCTTTGTCTAATAATTACAACAGTATATTTTTGCTCACCTATAATTCTAGCTAGATGTTTGTCAAAAGCAATAGCAGGAACTCCTGCCATTATTGGGTTTTCTTGTGAGTTTTCTAAAATAGCTTTATTTTTTCTTGTTAATTGAATATTAAGAAGTTCTGCAATTTCTTTTGCTTTTCCAATTTTTAAGGAGTCATTATTAACTTCATATACTTCAAAAAATGTTCCAATCTCCATTAAAACTACAGTATTTTTTCCATACTTTTTTTCAAATAATTTTTGTAGTTTAAAATAAGTTACTGTTAAAAGTTTAGTTCTATCTTCTAATAACTCTTTTACTTCAAGATTTATCATTATCTTCTAACTCCTGTCCAAGCTCTAATTTGTTCTCTTTGTTTTTTACTCAATGTGGCTTCTTCATGTAAAGATACATATGAAGCTAAAGGCATAGCTGCATAAACAGTTCTATAAATTGCTTTTAATTTAAGTTTTTTATCTTCAGGTGAATACTTTTCCCAAGATGTAAAATCCAAAGCTTTTCTACCATTTTTAACATGAGAATTAATTATCCAAGAAAATGGTGCAATCGAGCTATAAATAGGCCATATAGTTTGATTTGAATGGCAAGCATAACAAGAATCATTAAACATAGTCATAATTTCTATAGGGGCTTGTATCTCATCGCTTTTTTTGGACTGCGGATTTGTTTCGTCTAATTGTATAAATTGCATTAAAATAAAAACAATTAAAAATATTAATAAAGTTCTTTTCATATTTCCTCATATCGTGAAGAGAGCTAAATATTAGCTTCTTCATATAAATCATAAATTCTTTTGATTTCTTGTGTAAAAATTGGAACAGATATATTTCTTCCAATTCTTTTGAACTCTTTTGAGTCAAAATAAACAAGTATAGTTGGTAAAGAAAATACCGTAAAATGGCTTGTAAGTTCTTTATGTACATCAGTTTTTATTTCTAATATTTCAAGTTTTGGGAGATCGTCTTGAAAAGACTTTTCTATTTTGGGTTTTAGAGCATGGCATAGTGAGCAGTTTTCACCTGAGAAATATAATAATACAGGTTTCCCTGTATTAATTATATTATTTACTTCATCAAGATTTTTTACTTCTTTCATCATCTGTTTCTTCTTTATTTGGATTATTAGCTGGGTTTTTATGATCTTTTCTATTTTCAAAAATCTCATGTCTTGATAAAGAAATCCCTTTCATATGACTTAGAGGGAATGCAAATGCTATACCTTTACCTGTAGTTGTAATATGAAGTGAATGTATAATTGATTTAATAACTGGATTTACTAAACTTTGAGGTAAAATAAACATTAATAAAGCATCATTTGCATCAAATGAAGTTCTATAGAAGTTATCCATTTTACCAAGTCCCATTCCATCAGCTTTAAGGATAGTTACACCAGAAGCTCCAGCTTTATGAGCAGCTGCAATTGCATCAATTTTTTTATCCATTGGAACTATTATTACTACAACTGAAAAGTCCATAGGAAGAGAATGTCTTCTATCGCTTCCATCAATATTAATAGTTGCAAGATCCATATTTTCAGCATCAACTAAAGTATCTCTTAGAATATTAGCAGCTTCGATTTCTGTATCAGATTTAACACCTAGTTTCTCAGAGAGTATACCATAAAGCATAACCGTAATCATTGGGAATAATGAAGCAAAAGCAATTAAACCAAATCCATCAATTAATGGAGATCGTCCAGGAATATTAGAAGCTAATCCAATACCAAGTGCTGCTACTAGTGGAACAGTAATTGTAGAAGTTGTAACTCCACCTGAATCATAAGCAATAGGAATAATATACTTAGGAGCAATAAAAGTTAAAATAATAACACATAAATATCCTACAATAATGTAGTAATGAATATGTCCACCATCAACAATTCTAAATGCACCTAAAGCAATACCAAATGCAACTCCAAAGGCTACAAATAATCTTAAAGCAAAATCATTAATTTTACCATCTGATATATCTTTTGCTTTTTTAGCGATTGCCATTAAAGCAGGTTCTGCCATTGTAGTTGAGAAACCGATACAAAATGCAAAAGCATAAATAATATAAACAGATGAATTTTGAGTTAATTCATAAGCCATAGTTTCACCAAGTTTAAATAAACCTAACTCTAAACCTAAAATAAATGCATATAAACCTAAAATAACAAGTCCAAAACCAAAAATAACTGTTTTAAGATTCTGAATTCTTTTTTTAAGTACTGCATATTGGAAAAACATAATAATTGCTAAAATAGGAACAACATCTTTAACAACATCAATAAGTCCAGCTATTAAACTATTTAGACTTATATCTAAAGAGGATGAAACTTTTGCTTGCACAAGAACTTGAGCAACTTCTTTTGCATCAACAAGATTATATACTGCAATTCCATAAATTTGTACAAAAATCATTGGAGTTAATGAAGCAAAAGCAATTAAACCAAATCCATCAATAATAGGATTTCTTCCCTTAATTGAAGTAGCAAGTCCAATTCCCAAAGCAGCAACTAGAGGAACAGTAACGGTAGAGGTAGTAACTCCACCTAAATCGTATGCAAGTCCAATAATTTCAGATGGTGCAAAAAAAGTAATACTTACAACAATTACATATCCAGAGATAATATAATAGTGAATTGGGTAACCTTTAATAATTCTATGAACACCAACAAGTATTGCAAATCCAACAGAAGCCGCAACTACTAATCTTAAGACTGTAGCATCAATTCTTCCTGCTGAAATAGAAGCAGCTTTATCAGCAATAACAGCTAAAGCAGGTTCAGCAATAGTCGTACCAAAACCAATTAAAAAACCAAAAATTAATATCCAAGTAGTCCATCCAGATTTCGCAAAATCACGTGCTAATCCTTCACCTACAGGAAATATCCCTATTTCTAAGCCTTGTAAAAATATAGCCAAACCAATTCCAACAATTACTAATCCAATAGTAGTCGTCATCCAATCTGATGGTACTGATTGAATAATAGCTAGTTGGAAAAATAATATTACTATAACAATAGGTATCAAATCTCTAAAAGATTCTTTTAATAACTTTAAAAAAAAGTTAAACTGTAACATCTCTTCTCCTTTTATAAATAATTTTAATTATATAAATATTTAGCGTATGTTACAGTTTTTTTGCTGAATGTATTAAATAAGTAATTTTTTGGAATAATATTTGTTATTTAGAGAGTCTTTATATTATTTAAAAAAGAGAAAATCTCTTTTTTAAATTTGGTGAGTATTCGTTTTATTCATTCTTTGTATTTGAGATACATAAGAATTTACTGATCCTAAATAAGCTTTTGCAGTTGCGCTCATTGTATCAATACTTAAACCATGTCCTACTATAGAAGCTGATTCATTATCAAATGATACTCTTGTAATTACTTTGGCAAGTGCATCTTTTCCTTCTGTAACTGAAGTTACTTTATAATCATGAAGTTTACCGTTATAACCTGTTAATCTATCAATAGTTTTAAAAATTGCATCCATAGTACCCTCACCTATATTTGCATCTCTTAAAAGTTGATCTTTATATTTAATAGTAACAGCAGCCATAGGAACTCCATTAGAACAGTCAGAAATTTGTAGATCAATTAATTCATATGTTTTATGCTGATTTAAAGATTCATCAGTAATTAACATTCTAATATCATCATCAGTAATTTCTTTTTTCTTATCAGCTAAAGTTTTAAATCTTACAAATGCAGCATTTAATTCTTCATCACTTACTTTATCCAAACCTAAATGTTCAATTTTATCTCTAAAAGCAGCTCGACCGGAGTGTTTACCTAAAATTAATGTAGATTCTTTATAAACACCTACATCTTCTGGTCTCATAATTTCATAAGTTTCTTTATTTTTAAGCATTCCATCTTGATGAATTCCACTTTCGTGTGCAAAAGCATTTTTTCCAACAATAGCTTTGTTTTGCTGTGGTTCAACACCTGTAATATTTGCAACTAATCTTGAAGTTGGATAAAGTTCTTTTGTATTAATATTTGTATACAAATCTCCAAACATATCTGATCTAGTTTTTAAAATCATTACAGCTTCTTCTAAAGCAGAATTCCCAGCTCTTTCACCTAAACCATTCATCGTAACTTCTATTTGTCTAGCACCATTCATAATTGATTCAACTGTATTAGCAGTTGCTAATCCTAAGTCATTATGATTATGGACAGAAATAATAGCTCTATTTCCTGCAAAATCAGATAATTCTTTAACCATAGCACCTAATTCTGAAGGTAATCTATATCCAACAGTATCTGGTAAATTAATAGTTGTAGCTCCTGCTTGAATAACTGCATCCATTACTTCTTTCATAAATGGAATTTCAGATCTTCCTGCATCTTCTAGTGAAAACTCAACATCATCAACAAAAGTTTTTGCATATTCAACTGCATGAACAGCTCTTTTTATAACTTCTTCTTCGCTCATTTTTAATTTATATTTCATATGGATTGGAGAAGTTGCAATAAATGTATGAATTCTTTTTAGTTTAGCATTTGCAATTGCAAGTCCAGATTGTTTAATATCATTATCAATTGCTCTACTTAAAGAACAGATAGTAGAGTTCTGAATTAAGTTAGCAATTTGAGAAACTGCATCAAAATCTCCAGGACTAGCAGCAGCAAAACCAGCTTCAATTACATCAACCCCTAATTTTTCTAATTGAAGTGCTACTTTTAATTTTTCATCTGTATTCATTGAACAGCCAGGGCTTTGTTCACCATCTCTTAATGTAGTATCAAATACTATAATCCTATTTTTATCCATAATATATACCTTTTTATATGTAAATTATTATATCTTTTTTTATGTAAAAAGAAAACTAAGAAAATTTTAAACGATTAATTTGTTATATTAGAGTGATTTAGTTAAGAGTTGAAGAGTATTTACACTTTTTAAGAAATGATTATTTTTGAAATTAAAGATTTTCATTTTACTCTCCTGTTTTGTAAGTAATTTATTATATGTAATAATAAATTATTTGTCAAGGGGAAATAAATTTTTTATAGT
>JABSOL010000111.1 GCA_013215985.1 Campylobacteraceae bacterium | reverse complement strand
CAGAAGTTATAATTACTTCTGTATTTTACTTTATTGGTTTTCTTTTATGTATAAATAGTCAGAAATCATTGTCCAAGGTCTTACTTGTTTTAGATAATTTTCTTGTGATGTAATAATTTCATTAAATAATGAGTTTTTACTTTTAATTTCTGTTAATAGTTTTTGATTTTCTTTTTTTAATTCTTTTACAATTTCTTTTGAAAAAGACTTAATTTGTATTTTTGGATAATCTTTTTTCATTTTAGTCCAAGCTAATACACTTAAATGATAATTATATGTATACATATCTGATGCTGCTGCTTTCATTGCAACTTCTAGAATCATTTGTAAGTCAGAAGGCAAAGAGTTAAATTTTTTCTTATTTATGTAAAACTGAGTATCTGGACCTGGTTCATGCCAACCTGTATAATAATAATTAGCAACTTTGTGAAATCCCATTTTAATATCCATTCCAGGGCCTACCCATTCAAGTGCATCAATTGTTACTCTCTCAAGTGAAGTATATAAATCTCCTGGTGCAATATTTGTTACTAATACTCCTATTTTTGTCATGATTTCACCTGCAAATCCAGGTATTCTCATCTTAAGACCTTTAAGATCATCAAGTGTTTTAATTTCTTCTTTAAACCATCCACCCATTTGAACTCCAGTATTACCAGCAGGATAAGCTAAAATTCCATGTTTTGAATAAACTTTTTGCATAAGTTCTAAACCACCTGCATGATAAAATCATGCATTTAATTCAGGTGCAGTTAAAGCAAAAGGCATCATATTTATATCTTTTCCTTTGAAAAAATAAGAAGCTAAGTTTAAAGAGGCATTTATTAATGGAACTGCTGAAGAACCCCATGTAGTTGCTAGTTTTAATTTGTAAATTTTTCTTTTGCATTTGCTTGTGTTAGTAGGATTATACTTAGTAGTGAAAGTGTCAGTGCTTTTTTTATTTTCATATTATTTCCTTTAATTAAAAATATAAAATAGAGAAAAAGTTTACTCGGATAAACTTTTTCTCATATTCTATTTCTAATATTAAGTCTTAGATAAAATAAATAATTTTCTATTTAGCTTTTGTAATTATTAAAAGCTTTGCTTTTTTTAATGTCCACCCTCCAAATACAAGTATTTCATAGAGTGTAAATAAAGATATCTTCACTATTAAAACTAATAGTGAGAATAACTTATTAAAATACATTGTTACTCCTTTTTAGATTTTAATTTTTCTTATAAAACGCCTCTAGCTTCTTGATCTCTTTCAATTGATTCAAATAAAGCTTTAAAGTTACCTTCTCCAAAACCACTATCATTCTCTCTTTGAATCATTTCAATAAAAATTGGTCCAAATAAGTTTTTTGTAAAGATTTGTAGTAAATAAGTATTTTCAGCTTGACTATCTACTAGAATTTGATGTTGTCTAATTTTTTCTTTATCTTCTTTTACCCATGGAACTCTATTCCAAATTTCATCATAGTATTCAGGAATAATATTTAATGTTTCAATATAAGAACCTTTTAAAGCATCACAAGAAGCAACTAAATCTTTTGTTCTAAATGCTAAATGTTGAACACCAGGACCATTATATAAACCTAAATATTCATCAATTTGATTTTTGTCATTTCCTTTACCTTCATTTATTGGAATACAAAAAGTTCCACATGGACTTGCTAGTGCATAAGAAATTAATGCAGTTTTAACACCTTTAATATCAAAGTATCGCACTTCAGTAAATCCAAATACGTCTTTATAAAAGTCAGCCCATTTATGCATTGTTCCTTTATGTACATTATTAGTTAAGTGATCAATTTCAATGAAACCTTTATCTTCTTGGAAAACTTGTTCTTCTAAGTCTTCAAAGTCAGTATCCCACATAGTATTTTCACCTTCATATGCATCAATGAAATAAATTAAACTATCACCAATACCATAAATAGCAGGATAAGGATAATCTCCACCAATAGCTTCTTTTGCACCTCTTTTTACAGCTTCTTCTTTAGCAAATACAGCATCTTTAACTTTCCATCCCATAGATGTAATAGCTGGTCCATGAGACTTTGTAAATTCTGCTGAAAAACCTGCTTTTTCTTGATTCAATAAAAAGTGTATTTTGTTTTGAACAAAATGGATTATATCTTTACCTTTGAATTTTTGTGTTTTTGAGAAACCAAAATCCATAAATACATTTTCCATAAACTTTGTATCATTTGATGCAAACTCTGTAAACTCAATTCCTGTTAAACCTAGTGGATTTTTAATATTTTCCATTCTTTTTCTCCAATTATTTTATTTTAACAATAATAATTTATTGTAATCAAAGATTTCATCCCATAGATAGACTTAATAAATAGTTTCTATAAATGTGCTTTAGAGTAAATTATCTTAAAATAATGACATTTTAATGATATTCTTGTGTTTCATTATAAAATTATTTGTATTTAATCTTACTTGTGTTTTACTAGTTTGTTGTCATTAAAATATCATTTTTAATATGTAAAGTATAATAAATCAATTAAGGAATGAATATGAAGATTAATAAAATACATCATGTTGCATATAGATGTAGCGATGCAAAAAAAACTGTACTATGGTATAAAGAACATTTTAATATGGACTTTGTTTTAGCAATTGCAGAAAATGAAGTTCCTTCTACAAAACAACCTGATCCTTATATGCATATATTCTTAGATGCAGGAGCTGGTAATATTCTTGCTTTTTTTGAAATACCAACATTTCCTAAAGCTATTAAAGACCCAAATACTCCTGATTGGGTGCAACATATTGCATTTGAGATATCTTCAATGGAAGAACTTAATGAAACTAAAGAGAAATGGGTAAAAGCAGGTCTTGATGTTGTGGGTCCTACTAACCATGGTTTATTTAAATCAATATATGTATTTGATCCAGATGGTCATAGACTAGAATTATCAGTTAATGTAGGAAGTAAAGAAGAAATAGCTTCTCAAATGAAAAAAATGGATGAAGTTAAATGGGCTATGTTAGAAGAATGGTCTATTACTAAAAGAGCTCCAGAACATGCGAAATGGTTACATGCTGAAGAGTTTGGTGATAAATAATGAAATTAGCAAGTCTTAAGAACAAAGAAAGAGATGGCATATTAGTTCTTGTAAGTAAAGATTTAAAAAAATATGTTTATGTTCAAACAATAGCTAAAACATTACAAGATGCTTTAGATTCTTGGGTGAGCACAAAACCTTTATTAGAGAAACTATATATAGACCTTAATAATAATGACTTAGATAATATTCATGATTTTAATGAATCTGACTGTAAATCACCATTACCAAGAGCCTATGCTTGGTTAGATGGTTCTGCTTATATAAATCATGTAGAATTAACTAGAAAAGCTAGAAATGCAAGTATTCCAGACTCTTTTTATACTGATCCTTTAATGTACCAAGGTGGATCTGATACTTTTATTGGACCATATGAAGATATTTTATTAGAAAAAGAAGAATATGGTATTGATTTTGAAGGTGAAGTAGCAATTATTACTGATGATGTACCAATGGCTACATCAGAAGAAGATGCTTTAAAACATATACAGTTAATAATGTTAGTTAATGATGTATCACTAAGAAATCTAATTCCAGCAGAATTAGCAAAAGGAATTGGTTTTATTCAATCAAAATCATCATCTTCTTTTTCTCCTGTATGTGTTACTCCTGATGAATTAGGAGATTCTTGGTCTGATTCTAAAGTAAACTTATCATTAAATGTTTTTTATAATGATAAATTATTTGGAAATACAATTTGCTCAGAAGATATGACGTTCTCATTCTCAAAACTATTATCTCATGCTTCTAAAACTAGAGAACTATGTGCTGGGACAATTATAGGTTCTGGAACTGTATCTAATAAGTTTGAAGGAAAAGAAGGTAAAACAATTAAAGATGGAGGAAGAGGTTATTCTTGTATAGCAGAAATAAGAATGCTAGAAAGCATTAATAAGTGTAGTAGTAAAACAGCTTTTATGAGTTTTGGAGATAGAGTTAAAATTAATATGATCAATAAAGAAGGAAATAGTATTTTCGGATCTATTAATCAATGTGTAAAAGAATATAAAAAGGATTAAAATGAATGATTTTTTATCAATAGACCCAAAAGATGAGTCGTCTGTAAATACATATAATTATTTAGTATCTTCAGTATCTCCTAGGCCAATAGCACTTGCTAGTACTATTAATAAAAAAGGTGAAATAAACTTATCGCCTTTTAGTTTTTTTAATGTTGTAAGTTCAAATCCTCCAATGCTTTTATTCTCACCAGTAAATAGAGGAGCAGATGGATCAAAGAAAGATACTTTGTTAAATATTGAAGAAATAAAAGAAGTAGTAATTAATATAGTAAACCATGATATTGTGCAACAAGTATCTTTAAGCTCAGCTGATTATGCAAGTGATGTAAATGAGTTTGTTAAAGCTGGTTTTACAATGATTGAATCAGAATTAATTAAACCTTTGAGAGTTAAAGAATCACCTGTTCAATATGAATGCATAGTAAAAGAGATTATTACAATTGCAGATAATGGTGGAGCTGGTAATTTAATTTTATGTGAAGTAGTAAAAATGCATTTTGCTAAGAATATTTTAAATGAAAAAAATAGAATTGATCCATATAAAATAGATTTAGTCGCAAGAGCAGGTGGTAATTTATACACAAGAGCAAATGAAGGATATTTTGAGCTAGATAAACCTTTTGGAAAACTAGGTATTGGTTTTGATAACTTACCAAAAGATATTCTTGAGAGTAAAATTCTAAGAGCTAATGACTTGGGTAAATTAGCAAGTATTAGTACTTTACCTTGTGGTGAAGAAATAGAAGAATTTTTAAAAGATAAAGATGAGTTACTGGCAAATACTAATAAACATTTATTAGCGCAAGAGTATTTAAATCAAAATGAAATCCATAATGCATGGATGATATTATTATAAAAGGGAAAATATGAATTTTAATAAAGTATTAGATAATTGTAATGTATATGCAGCAGGTAAACCAATTGAATTAGTTGTACGAGAATATGGTATCAAAGCAGATGATGTAATTAAATTAGCTTCTAACGAGAACCCATATGGAACAGCTCCTAAAGTAGTGAAAAAAGTACAAGACTTAGCTAAAAATATGTTTATGTATCCAGATGATTCTATGTATGAACTAAAAGAAGCATTAGCTTCTAAATTTGAAGTTAAAAGTTCAAATGTTTTAATTGGTTCTGGAAGTGATCAAATATTAAACTTTTGTGTAAAAGCTAAGTGTAATGAGAATTCAAAAATGCTTATGAGTAAAACTACTTTTGCATTATATGAGATATATGGTAAACAAGTTGGTTGTAAAATCATTAAAACAAAAGATGATGAGCATAACTTAGAACAATTTTTAGAACTTTATAAAAAAGAGGGTGCTGATATTATCTTTTTATGCTTACCTAATAATCCTTTAGGTGAATGTTTAGATGCGCAGGACGTATATGAGTTCTTAAAAGAAATAGATTCAGATACTTTAGTTGTAGTAGATGGGGCTTATCAAGAATACGCAAAATATAAAGATCCTAAAAAAGAAATCAAAGTAAATGATTTAATTTCTACTTTTCCTAATTGTATTTATTTAGGAACGTTCTCAAAAGCTTATTCTTTAGGTGGAATGAGAACAGGTTATGGAATTGCTGGTGAAGATATTATTTCAATACTTCATAAATTAAGACCTCCATTTAACATTACAAACTTATCTTTAGCTGCTTCTATAGAAGCTTTAAAAAATGAAGACTTTGTACAAGAATCAATTGTTAAAAACTTTGTTGAAATGAATAGATATGAAGAGTATGCAAAAACTAAAGGTTTTTCATATATTGACTCATATACAAACTTTATTACTTTAAAGTTTGAAGATATGTATGAATCATCAGAAGTAGCATTAGAGTTATTAAAAAAAGGTGTGATTATTAGAGACTTATCACCATATAAAGTAAATGCGATTAGAATTACTATAGGAACAAATGAACAAAATACAAGAGTATTTAAAGTATTAGATGAAGTTTTGGAAAGATGTAAAAAGAATTAATAAAATTTAATATAAAGGTATCTTATGTCGAAAATTACTAAATATGTTTCAAGAAAAATGGATGAAAATGGAATTATTCATTGGAGTGATGAAGAAAATCAAATTTGGAGTGAATTAATTACTAGACAGTTAGAATGTATTAAAGGTAAAGCTTGTAATGAGTTTATAGAAGGTTTAGAAAAAATAAACCTTCCAATAGATAGAATTCCCCAGCTTAAAGATGTAAGTGCAGTATTATTAGAAACAACAGGTTGGCAATGCGAACCTGTACCTGCATTAATATCTTTTGATAAGTTTTTTGATTTATTAGCAAATAAGAAGTTTCCTGTTGCTACATTTATAAGAAGTAGAGAAGAATTTGATTATTTAACTGAACCAGATATTTTTCATGAAATCTTTGGTCACTGTGGAATGTTAACAAATGAATCATTTGCACAGTATACTCAGAAGTTTGGAATCTTAGGATTAAAAGCTTCAAAACAAGATAGAGTATATTTAGCAAGATTATATTGGTTTACAATTGAGTTTGGTTTAATGAAAATTAATGATGAATTAAAAATATATGGTGGTGGAATTTTATCAAGTCCTGCAGAAACTCAGTATGTTTTTTCAGATGAACCAACAATATATGATTTAGATGTAGTTAATGTTTTTAGAACACCATATAGAATAGATATTATTCAACCAATTTATCATACAATTAATTCAATTAATGATTTATTTGATATCTCTAATATGGATTTAATGACATTAGTAGAAAAAGCAAAAGAATTAGGTTTACATAAACCTACATATGAATTAAAACAAAAAATAAGTTAAGGAAAAATATGAGTGAATTAATTAAACAAAAGTGTGAAGCCTGCCATGTAGATGCTCCTAAAGTAAGTGATGAAGAATTAGCATCATTAATGTCTATGATTCCTTCTTGGACTCCTATAGTTGTTGATGAGGTAATGCAATTACAAAGAGTATATAAATTCAAGAACTTTAAAAAAGCTTTAGAATTTACAAACAAAGTTGCTGTTTTAGCTGAAGAAGAGTTTCATCATCCTGGTATTTTAACAGAATGGGGAAAAGTAACAGTTACATACTGGACACATGCAATAAAAGGTTTACATAAAAATGATTTTATTTGTGCCGCAAAAACAGAAGAATTATATAAAGACTAAAATTAGACTTATTTTAATAATAAATACTAAATAACAGAACAGACTAAAATAAATACACAAATACTCGGAGTATTCTTAGATAGCTTATATCTAAGAAAATCCGAGTTCTCTCATTATAAATAATTACAATTAAATATAAGGTAATTAATTGTAATAATTTTATTTAAATATATCCTCTTATATAAAAATAATATCTCAAAGTATTCTTTATCATCTAAATTATATAAAAATAATATTTTCTTATGCTTTATCTACTATAATCATAAAAAAATAATATGTTATTTTAAATAAAAATTAGGTAATTAAATGAGAGAAATAGATTTAGAAGAGTTTGTTGATGAAATATATGAAGATAGAGAAAATGATACTAAGTATATATTCTTTTTAGGTGCTGGTTGTTCAAAAAGTTCAGGTATCCCTCTCGCTGGCGAATTAGCTGAAAAATGGTATGAGAAACTAAAAAAACAAAAAACAAAACTTAACAATTTTAATAAAGACAATAATATTAAAGATGATAAACCAGATAATTTTCCTAATCTTTATTTTAAAATATTTGAATCTTTATTTCCTACACCTTTATCTCAACAAAAAGAAATTCAAAGAATTACAGAGAATATTACTCCAAGTTCTGGATATTACACATTAGCTTCATTAATGCAGAAACCTTGTTTTAATAGTGTTATTACGACTAACTTTGATAATTTAATCCAAGATGCACTTATTTATAGTGGAGATAAAAGAGCTTTAGTAATAACTCATCAAGATTTAGCAAAATTTATTGAACGAAACAATACACCATTAATAGTAAAAGTTCATGGCGATTCACATATGGATCCATTTAATAATACTGATAATACTAAAAAAATACCTGATGAATTAAATGGTGCAATACAAGGTCTATTTATAAATACCAAATTGGTATTTATTGGTTACAGCGGAAGTGATGAAAGTATACGAGATTTATTAATTGATAGTAAAAGAATAGATCATGTTTATTGGTTTAGTTCAAATCTACCAAGTGATAATAAACTTACTGAATGGTGGAATTCTACTAGTTCTAAAACTTTTGTTAAAGAAAGAGATTTTGATATGATTATGGGACTAATAAAATCAAAATTTGATTTTAAAAAGCCTAATTTTGAGGCAAGAGCAAAAGCACTTAAAAAATCTTATGATGATTCTATAAAAGAAGAAAATAAAGAAATAGAAATTATAGAGAACAAGACAGAAATAGATTATTTAATATTAGGGAATAATTATTTTGGCACAAGAGAATATCAAAAAGCAATTGAATCATATGAACAGGCAATAGAAATTAATCAAGAAAATTCAAGTACTCACTTTAATATAGGAATTGTTTTTAATGAGATTAAAGAATATGAAAAAGCAATAACTTCATATGATAAAGCAATAGAACTTAATCCCGAATATTCAACTGCTTATTATAATCTTGGAAATGCTTATGATGAGATTAAAGAATATGAAAAAGCAATAGACTCATATGAAAAAGCAATAGAA
>JABSOL010000110.1 GCA_013215985.1 Campylobacteraceae bacterium | reverse complement strand
ATAAATTAATAAACAAGTCTTTAATATGTATTCTTAGATAATTTAATACGTGATATATATGTAGAATAAAAATATATTATTTACTATAAGAAAATGTATATATCATTACCCTACTTAAAATGAGAATAATTTTTAATATATATTATTTTATGATATATCAATAATTTAGAAACTCTTATAGAAATCTTTTTCTATATTATATAGTACTAATTGCAGGATAAAAGCCGTGTAGTAAAGTATAGAGAGGTAAATTTAAAGTAGATTTAGAATATCTTTTAGTCTATTACTTATAAATAAAAGAAATTTTACTTTCTTTTATTTTGTGAGAATTCAATTATATATTGAGAAATTTCATCTAAATGAATTATATCTTTAATAGCACCTTTTGCAATTGCTTTAGCAGGCATTCCAAAAACTACACAAGATTCTTCATTTTGTGCAACAGTATATGCGCCATTATCAAACAATTCTTTCATTGCGATTGAACCATCATCTCCCATACCAGTCATCATTACTGCCATAGCTGATGAACCCACTTGATTATTCACAGATCTAAACATTACATCAACACTTGGTTTATGATAAGAAACTTTTTTTTCATCTAATAACTCAATAACAAAAGTATTATCTCTTTGTTTATTAATTGTTAAATGCATATTTCCAGGAGATAAATAAGCATGGCCTTTTTTTAATATCATTCCAGTTTTTGCTTCTTGTACTGTAACCGCTGAATTATCATTTAATCTCACAGCAAAAGAATTTGAAAATCCATAAGGAATATGTTGACTCATTACAATAGGAGGTAAGTCAGAACTTAATTTCGAGAAAACTTTTAGTAAAGATTCTACCCCACCAGTTGATGACCCAATTGCAATTACTTTAGAAGATCCAAACATAGCAGGTGAGCTTTTTATAACTTCATCTGGATGGACTTTATAATCAACTTCGACTTCTTTAACAACTTTTGTACCCTTAGGTTTTTTTAAAGTATATCTTTTTAGTAAAAAAGATAAATTTAATAAAGTATCTTTTATAGTCTCTTGAAAAGATGACATTGATTCACCTCCACTTGGTTTGGGAATAAAACCAACTGCACCATCATCAAAAATATCATTTCCTCTTTCATTTTCACTTGAAATTACAACAGCAGGCATTGGATGAAGTCTCATTAAATTTCTTAAAAAAGTAGCTCCATCCATTTTTGGCATATTTAAATCAATTGTTACTAAATCAGGTTCATATTCTTTAATTTTGTCTCTTGCATCAAAAGCATCCATGGCTTCTGCAACTACAGTAAACTCATCAATAGAATTAATCATATCTTTTAAAATTCTTCTCATTGAGGGAGAATCATCAATAACTAAAACTGTATACATCTAAACTCCTAAAATAATTCTATTTCCATTTGTGGTTCAGATATTTTATCTGTTCCAAATAAATCAACACCATTTGAATATTCTTTAATAACTGGTTCTTTTGTAATCTCAGTTTGTAATGATTTTTCATCTCTATAAATTTTAGCATCAGTATCTGATTTTGTAGTAACTTTAATAAAAGTGTCGAATTCATTAGCTAATAAAATTAATCTACCATGCTCTCCACGAGTATGTTCGGATAAAATTTTAAATCCCTCAGTTCTACAAAAATCTTTTGCAAATTCAACATTCCTATGCCCAATTGAATTAGGAGATGATCCAATTGATAATTGCATAATATCAGCACCACCAGAAATTTTTGCATACATATTTTGTTTAGCACAACCTAATTTATACATTTCATTTAACATAGCTTCAACAGAGTAAAGTCCATATTTCATATCATTATTTGAGTTTTGTGTTGAAGGAAGTAAAAAATGATTCATAGCTCTAATTCTTTTTACTTTATCATAAAACATAATTGCAACACAAGAACCGAGCAGTGTTTTAAAAGCAATGTTCTCTGAATCAGAACCAACTGCAAATTCGCCGCCAATTACTGTATGCGCGCAAAGTCCTTTAATTTTTTGTGTAAATCTGCTTAAAGAAGCTTTTTCAATACTTCCATCTTTATGTCCAATAATAACCACTAAATTTCCTTAGTTTTTATAAATATATTTTGACCTACTCTTTCTACATAATTTATTAAATCATGAGGATTTTCGGAATGACCTAAGTACAATGTTCCGCCCATTTTTAGATGTTTAAATAATTTCTTTAATATTGCATTTTGATCTTCGCTTGAAAAATATATTAAAACATTTCTACAGAAAACGACATCAAATTGTTCAGATTTAAATGGATATTCAGGATCATTTAAATTCATAACTTGAAAAGAAACTAATTTTTGTAATTCTGGTTTAATCTTTATTAAAATTTCTTCACTTGCTAAAGTCTTATTAACTCTTCTTTTAAAGTATTTTTGAGGTTTTATCCATTCGGGAAACTCTTTAGACGATTTTGAAAATCGATATACTCCATTAGCTGCATATTGTAAAACATTTGTATCAATATCTGTAGCAATTATGGAAGCATTGATTTTACAAGAATTTTCTTCTTGAGCTTCAAATACTGTCATAGCCATAGAATATGGTTCTTCTCCAGTTGAAGAAGCAGAACAATACATTTTAATTTCTTTAGATTTAAATGTAGGAAGAACCCTATTTTTCAAATCTAAAAAATGGAAATCTTCTCTAAAAAAATGAGTTTTATTAGTAGTAAAAGAATTGATAAATTCTGAAGTAAATTCACCTTTTGAAATATCTTGTAATAATGCATCTAAATCACCATTAAATTTTGTATCTCTTTTTAATTTATGTAGTCTATTTGCAATCATAATATCTTTATTCTCTGACAGGGTTATACCTGTCAAAGAATATAAAATTTTTTTTACTTTTTCATGTAAGTGTAGAGTATTCTCTTCCACTAAGATGCTCTTTGAGAACTAATAGAACCTTTGTCTGCCTTAACTTTAGCATTAATAATTCCTAAAATATCAAGAATTAATCCAATGCTTCCATCACCTCTAACAGTTGCCGCTCCAATACCTTCAACAGATCTAAAGTTTTTATCTAAAGGTTTAACAACTACTTGATGTTGATCTAAGAATTCATCAATTGAAATTGCAACTTTTTGAACACCAGATTTCACAACAATTAACATACCATCTTCAAGATTTTCAAATGTATTTTTTACACCGAATAAGTTATGCAATCTAACAACAGGAATAAACTCTTCTCTTAACATAAGTAGATCTTGAGAACCATCACCAATTTTTTTAATCATTTCTGAAGTTGGTTGTAATGATTCTACAATTGAACTTAAAGGTAAAATATATTTTTGATCTCCAACAGCAATATCTAAACCATCTAGAATTGCAAGAGTAAGAGGTAACATAATTGTAATAATTGTTCCTCTACCCATTTCTGTATCAAGTTTTATTGCACCACCTAGTTTATGAATATTTGTTTTAACAACATCCATTCCCACACCACGTCCAGAAATATCAGTTATTTCATCAGCTGTAGATACACCTGCTCCAAATACTAACATTGCTTTTTCTTGATCTGTCATAGTATTATAAGTATTTTCATCAATTAATCCATTTGATAAAGCTTTCATTGCAACTTTTTCAAAATTAATTCCATGTCCATCATCTTCGATTGTAATAATCATTTGACCATTAGCTTGCTCAGCAGACATAATAATTGAACCTACTTCAGTTTTTCCAGCAGAAAGTCTTTCTTCGGGAGTTTCTAAACCATGATCAAGTGAATTTCTAATAATATGCATTAAAGGATCTGTTAAACCTTCAATCATTGCTTTATCAATTTCTACACCATCACCGTAATGTTTAAATTCAACTTTTTTAGAAAGCTTTTTAGAAATATCTCTAACAACTTTTGGAAATTTAGAATATATTGATTCCATGGGTACCATTCTGATACTCATAATTGAATCTTGCATATCTCTAATATGTCTTTCTAATAATTCAAGTCTTTCTAAAACAGAATTTCTAGTTTTAACATCTTCAATAGTAGAAGTAAATTGAGTTAACATAGCATTTGTAATAACTAAATCACCAACATTATTCATAAGTAAATCAATTTTATCTAAATTTACTCTAATATTATTAGTTGCAGCTGATTTTTTACTAACAGCTTTTTCTTTAGGTTCAGCTTTTTTTACTGGAATGTCAGCAGAAGGTGTAGGCTTTTGTACCGCAACTTCTTGTTTTGCAGTATCTGGAGTAACAGCTTCTACTTCATCAAAGAAACCAAAATTCTCATTTTCTTCATGTTTAGGAATTGTTACATCTTTTGCAGTTTTTGAAGACTCATTTAATTCGTCATCAAAGAAACCAAATGCATCTGAACTAGTATCATTTGATATATCATCATCAGCAAATATTCCATAAGCTTTATTAGTAAGAGCTGAATTTAAATCATCATCATAAAAACCTACAGCGTCAGTAATATCATCTTTTTTCTTAGCAACAGGTGCAGTTTTAACTGCTGGAGCTTTTGTTTCTTCTTTTTTATCTTCAGAATAAGCATTAATAATAGCTAATGTTTCTGTAGTTTTTGAAGTAAAAATTTCATCCGTTAATTCATCATCACATTCTAATTCTAATAATTCTTTCATTACATCTAATGCATCCATTAATGAACCAGCCATTTCAGGAATAAATTCAATCTTGTGATTTCTTAATTTATCCATTAAGTTTTCAACACTATGAGTATATTTTGCAAAAAGTGTCAACTCAACTGATGCACCACTACCTTTTAAAGTATGTACATCACGGAAAAGTTGTCCCATTTCTTCTTCAGTTAAAGAACCATTGTTTTCAGCTGCTAATAATATATTATCAGCTGATTCAAATAATTCTTCTGCTTCTTCTACGAACATTTCTCTATATTTTGAAATATCAAATGACATGATTGTCCTTTCTAGTTATTTAGTTTTATCTACTTAATACTATATTTACAGCTTTTAATAATTGATCTGGAACAAAAGGTTTTACAATCCAACCTGTTGCTCCTGCTGCTTTACCTTTAGCTTTCATCTCATCACTTCTTTCTGTTGTTAAAACTAAAATAGGTCTCTTAACATATTGAGGAACTTTTCTTAATTCAGAAATTAAAGTTAATCCATCCATATTTGGCATATTAACATCAGTAATAATTAAATCAAATATTGCAGACTTTGCTTTTTCTAATCCATCAACTCCATCTACTGCTTCAACTACATCTGTGTAACCGCCTTCATTTAATGCATAATTTAACATGTCTCTTAGCATTGTCGAGTCATCAACGATTAAAAGCTTTGCCATATATTTTTTCCTCTTATTTTTTAATTTATTAAAATATTATTTGTACTATGATAGCCTAAGATTTATTAAATAAATATAAATCTTATAGCTCTGGGTTCGCTAATTCTATTCTATCTTTACTAACTTTAAGAACTTTAACTTCTACTTCGTCACCTTCAGAATAAATATCATTAACATTATTTACTCTTTTTTTAGAGATTTTAGAAATATGAAGTAAACCTTCTCCACCTTTTGGTAATACAATAAACGCACCAAAATCAGCAATTCGTTCAATTTTACCAGTCATAACATCATCAACTTTGTACATTTCTTCAAAATTAATATTCTTTTTTTCTTTTCTAGCTGGAGCATTATCAGAAATAGTTTTAATATGAGCACAAGCATCTAATACACTTTGTTTAGTAGAACCAGAAACTTTAACATTTCCAGAATCTCTATCTAAATCAATAGATACTGAGAATTTCTCAATGATTTCTTTAATAGTTGCTCCTGCTTTTCCAATTACAACCATAAATTTAGATGGATCAATAAAGAATTGTTCAACTAAAGGTAATGCTTCACTAGGGATAATATCTTTAGCAGCTTCTTCCATAAGACCTAAAATATGGTTTTTACCATCTTTAGCTTGTAATAATGCTTCTTTAAGTACAGAAAGCTCAATTCCACCTAGTTTAATATCCATTTGAAGTGCAGTAATACCAGTAGCAGAACCAGCTACTTTAAAATCCATATCACCATCATGATCTTCTAAACCCATAATATCAGTAAGAATTGAATATTTATCACCTTCAACAACCATACCCATAGCAACACCAGCGATTAAAGAAGAAATAGGAATACCTGCTGCTTTTAATGCTAAAGAACCACCACAAACAGTAGCCATTGAAGAAGAACCATTTGATTCTAAAATTTCAGAAACTAACCTAATTGTATCTGTATAATCTTTATCAATTGAAGATTCTAATGCTTTTTTACCTAAGTTACCATGACCTAATTCTCTTCTACCTACACCAAACATTGGTTTAGCTTCACCTACAGAAAATCCAGGAAAATTGTAATGAACCATAAATCTATCCATAGAAGTAGATTTTTCAGTTAATTTTTCAAACATTTGACCTTCTTTAGCACCCGCTAAAGTTGCAACTACTAATGCTTGAGTTTCACCTCTTGTGAATAAACAAGAAGCATGAGCAGATGGTAAAATATTAGTATCAATAGTAATTGGTCTTACATCTGTAAGTCCTCTTCCATCAGCTCTAACTTTATCATTAACAATCATAGATCTAACTAATTCTCTTTTAACTAGAGATACTGCTTCATAAATATTAGAATAATCTAATTCTTTAGCTTCACAATAATCATTAGCAGAAATTACTTTTGATAATTCTTTTAATTCACTAGCTCTTTCACTTTTAGCTAATTTTTTAATTGCCGCATTAATTTCATCTTTAAAATTATCTCTAACATAAGAAATTACTTCTTCTGATAAAGTTGATGTTTTTAATTCAACTACTGCCATTTCTTTTGCAACTGTTTCAAATGCAGTTTCATAAGATGTATTAATTTCTTTTAAAGCATCTTGAGCTAAAGAAATTGCTTGAATTAACTCTTCTTCGTCCATTTCATTTGCATTATGAACTTTTGTAAATGCTTCAATATCAACTTCAACCATATCTAATGTAGAAATAGATTTCATTTCAATCATTAATAATTCTTCTTTTGAACCAGCAACATATAAATCTAAAGTAGATTCATTCATTAAGTTCATATCAGGATTAACAACAAATTCACCATTAATTTTAGCAATTCTAACACCTGCAACAGATTTTTTAATTGGTAAGTTAGATGTAAATAAAGCTGCAGAAGCTGCATTTAAAGCTAAAGCTTGTAAATCAACATTTTTATCAGCTGAAAATACCATAACTGTAATAGTTGTTGGGTATACATAACCTTTTGGAAATAAAGGTCTTAAACTTCTATCAATAACTCTTGAAGTTAAAGTTTCAAATTCACTTGGTTTTGCTTCTCTTTTAATAAAACCACCTGGTAATTTAGCTGCTGCGTAAGTTCTTTCAATATATTGAACTGTTAAAGGAGTAAAATCCTCAGAAACAGGATTATCAAACTCACTAACAACTGTTGCTAAAACAACTGCATTTCCTAATTTAGCCATAACTGAACCATTTGCTTGTTTAGCAACTTTATTAAACTCGAATAACTCGATTTTATTATTTAACTCAAATTCACACACTGTAGACATATTTATCCTTCTTCTTTCATATTTATAATATCTTTAAATTTAATTTCTTCTAATTCTTTGTAATAATAATTTATATCAATAAAATGATCTATATTTTTCACAAAATATAGATCATCTGCAATTGACTCTATTACAGGGATACTAGCATCTGGTATTATTGGAACTGCAACAGATACAGATTTTGCACCTAAATTAATTGCAGTTTTAATACATGCCATCATTGTTAAACTAGTATTTAATCCTTCATCAACTAATAGGATATTTTTATTTTTTAAGCACTCTAAAGGTTTTGAGCCTCTAAAGTTTGCAACCTGGTAGTTTAATAAAAAACCATGTAATAGTTTCGATCTATCAAAAATAAAATCTAAAGATATATCAAAAGCTTTTACTAATTCTTCATGAATCACAACTTCTTGAGATTCTGTAACAATTGCAATTTCACATTCTTCATTATTTGGTGCATAAATTTTGTCAGAAAATATATAATCAACTTCTGAATTCAATTCTTTTGCAACAATTTTTGCTATTTTATAACCATTTGAAGAAGTAGAAAAAACCATCCATTCTTCTAGTTTCATTTCCTCTATTGGCAAAACATGTAATAACTGTTTTGCAGCATCATCTCTATCTTGAAAATAAATTTTACTATTATCCATTTAAACTCTCATATTTATTCATTTATTTTGTACTGCTGTTTAATTGCACCAATAGGTTTTAACTCTAAGTTAAAGTATATAATATTTTGTCTAATAGTTTCATTTGGAGTACTAGAAGCAACTAGCTCATTTTCAAACTTTAACGATAAAGCCCAACAAGTATCATTAATTCCTAAAGTAATTGACTCTTTACTTTTTAAAGACTCTTCAATATTATAGTTTTGAGAATATTTTAAATTATATTTTTTTGAAAATTCATAACTTAAATTTATATTTGCTGATTCTAAGTTTTCTTTATTAGAATTCTCACTATCAATAGATTTATAATGACCTAATTCATATGATAATTTTTTGTAAGAAGATTTTAAAGTTGAAGAAATCTCAATTAATTTTTTATCTTCATTTGAATATAATAATCTATTATATAAAGAAATATTACTATATTTTAAAGTTATTTCATTCTCTAAATTACTTTATTTTATTTTATTATTTTTATCATAAAGTAAGTTCTGTGATATTTTATGATTTATTATTTGTGATAAATCTTTTTGCGA
>JABSOL010000109.1 GCA_013215985.1 Campylobacteraceae bacterium | reverse complement strand
ATTTAGCTGGAATATCTAATAAAATTATAATAAAAAGTCCTTGTTCTTATAAAAGATTAGAAGATGAAGTTTCTTCATTCTTTTCACTTACATCATCTTATTTAACTACAAATCCTAGCTTAAATTCTAAATCTATTCAAAGTATAGAATTACCTAGGGATAATATAGATATTTATGAAAAAGAAGAATTTACAAAAAAACATGTATTCGAAAACAATATCGAAAAACAAAAAGAATCAAGTACAAATAATTTAATAAATAAAAATGTATTAATTGTAGATGATGATATAAAAAATATATTTGTTCTATCAGCTGCTTTACAAGAAAAAGGAATGAATACTTTACATGCTAAGAATGGAAAAGAAGCTATTAAAATTCTAAAAGATAACAATACTATTGACATTGTTCTTATGGATGTAATGATGCCTATTATGGATGGTTATGAAGCTATGCATATTATTAGAAATGATAAAAGTTTAAAACATTTACCAATAATAGCAGTTACTGCAAAAGCTATGCCTCAGGATAAAATTGATGCAATTAATAGTGGAGCTGATGATTACTTAGTTAAACCAATTGATATTAATAGTTTATATTCAATGACTTCAATGTGGTTAAATAAAAAAATATGTTAAGTTTTACGAGTAGTGAATTAACCCAATTCTTTAATGATGTTTTTTTAAAATATGCCTATGATTTTAGAGAATATAATAATAGTACAATGAAAAGAAGAATTCAATTACATGCTATAAATATAAAAATAAATACTTTTTTAGAATATGCAAAAAAAGTTTTAGAAAATAAAATTATTTTTAATGGAATGTTTTCATATTTATGTATTCATGTAACAGAGTTTTTTAGAGAAGCTAAACATTTAGAAGTTTTAAAAGAAAAAGTATTTCCTTATTTAGAATCATTCTCACATATTAAAATTTGGTATCCAGCTTGCAGTAGTGGAGAGAATGCTTATTCTTTAGCAATTATGTTAGATGAATTTAATTTATTAGATAAAAGTCAAATCTATGCAACTGATTTTAATGATAATATTTTATTAAAAGCAAAAAATGCTGACTATTCTTTTGATTCGTTAGCTATAGCAAATAAAAATTACAAAGAATATAGTGGAAAAATATCATTTGATGATTATATTATTAAAAAAGATGAAACTTTTACTTTTAAAGATTATATAAAAGAAAAAGTTTTATTTTTTAATCATAATTTAGTTTGTGATAATGTAATGAATGAGTTTAATTTAATTATTTGTCAGAATGTATTTATATATTTTAATAATAATTTAAAGAAAAAAGTATGTAGTTTATTTGATAATTCTTTATGTAACAATGGTTTTTTAATAATTGGAAAAAAAGAGTATTTATCTAGTGAATGTTTAATTAGTTTTAAAGAATATGAAAACGACAAAAGGGTATATCAAAAATGCAAATAAAAATATTAATAGTAGATGATGTTCAAGCTAACTTAATTGCGCTAAGAGCCCTGCTTGAAGTGGTAAATAAAGACTTTGTAATAAAAGAAGCTTTAAATGGTGAAGAAGCCTTAGAACAAGTATTAAATGATAAAATTGATTTAATAATATTAGATATTCAAATGCCAATAATGGATGGTTTTGAAGTAGCTAAATTTTTAAAGTCAAATAATTTAACAAAAGATATTCCAATTATTTTTTTAACAGCCGCTTTTAAATCTGATGATTTTATGGCAAAAGGATTTGATTTAGGTGCAGTTGATTATTTAACAAAACCAATTAATGAAAATTTATTTATTAACAGAATTTCTTTATATACAAAACTTATTATTGAAAGAAATAATAATATGATTAAAGATAAATTAATGTTTCAACAATCAAAAATGGCATCAATGGGAGAAATGTTATCAAACATAGCTCATCAATGGCGTCAACCATTAAGTTCAATTTCTACAACTGCTTCTGGACTTTCTTTACTAAGAGATAGTGAACAGTTAAGTGAAAAAGATTTAATGAGTGGTTTAGATAATATAGTAGAAGTTACCCAATACTTATCTCAAACAATTGATGATTTTAGAACTTTTTTTAAACAAGATAAAGACAAAAGTGAATTTAATGTTGCAAGATTATTAAATAAAAGTATAAGTATTATTCAAAATATATATAAAAAATATAATATTCATATTATTAGTAATTTTGATAAAACTTTAAATATGAGAACATATAAAAATGAATTAATTCAAGTATTTATGACTTTATTAACAAATGCAAAAGATGCTCTTTATGATATTGAAGGAGATAAACTTGTATTTGTTGAAATATTATCAGACGCTGATAATATAATTATCAAAATTAGAGATAATGCAGATGGAATACCTTTAGATATAATAGATAAAATATTTGACCCATATTTTACAACAAAACATCAAACTCAAGGAACAGGAATTGGTTTATTTATAGCTAATGAGATTATTGTTAATCATATGAAAGCTAAGATAACTGCAAAAAATGTTTCTTATGAACATAATCATAAAGTTTATATTGGTGCAGAATTTGTTTTAACCTTAGCCTCGGGAGTAGATCAAAAAGCCTGTAATATTTTAAATGCATATTAAAAGGAAAAACAATGAATAAAGTATTAGTAAACGAACAACTAATTACACCTAGTAAAGTTGTTTGTATTGGACGTAACTATTATGATCATATAAAAGAGTTAAATAATGAAATTCCTGAAGAAATGGTATTTTTCTTTAAGAGTAATTCTTCTATTTCTAATGAATTATTTTTTCCAAAAAATCAAAATAAATGCCATTATGAAGCAGAATTATCATTTTTAATTAAAGATAATAAAGTAGAAGCTATAGCTTTTGGATTAGACTTAACACTAAGAGAATTACAATCAAAACTTAAAGAAAAAGGTCTTCCTTGGGAGAGAGCTAAATCTTTTAATAATGCAGCTGTTTTTTCACCTTTTATTAAATTTGATAAAAACTTAGAGTTTTTATCTTTTGAGTTATATATTAATAATGATTTAAAACAAAAAGCTGATTATTCTTTAATGATAAATAAAGTAGATGAGATAATTAAAGAACTTAATACTTTTTCATATTTTGAAGATGGAGATATTTTAATGTCAGGAACTCCTAAAGGAGTTGGAACATTTATAAAAGGTGATGTTTTTTTAGGAAAAGTATTATATAAAAATGAAATAATACTTGAAAAAGAGTTTGAAGTTAAATAAGTATTATTTGATATAATCCTTTTATAATTATAAGAAGGAAATATATGTCAAATTTTATAAAAGTATTTATTTTATTATCGTTATTTTTAAATACAATAGAAGCAAATACAAAAGTTTTTTTAAAAAACAATGAAATTAATTATAACGGAGATTTAAGTTTTAAAGCTAATTCTAAAGTATTTGAATTATATAAAAAGAATTTTAAAACAATAAAATATTTAAGTATTACATCTAAAGGTGGAGAAGTAAATAATGGTTTAGACTTAGCAGATTTTATTTTTGAAAATAAATTAAATGTTAAAGTCTTAAATTATTGTTTATCTTCTTGTGCTAATTATGTTTTTCCAGCAGGAAAAAATAAAGTACTTGGAAATAGGGCACTAATTGGTTTTCATGGTGGTGCTAATAGTCATGAGTTTACTGCTAAGGATGTAGATGAAACTTTTGTTGATAAAATTGTTAAATCATCTTTAGAAAACAATATAATAATTTCTAAAAAAGAAGCAAAAGAACAGTTTTTATCTTATATGAATTATACATCTAAAAGAGAACAAGAGTTTTTTGATAAAATAAATGTAAATAAAGATTTATCTACTTTAGGACAAGATAAAAAATACTTATATCTTGAAAAAGAAGGTTTTAATGCTTGGTATTATTCTATTAAAACTATGCAAGACTTAGGTTTAAAAAACATATCTGTATTAAATGGACCTTGGAAATATAAAAAAGCATTTAAAGAAATTGATGCTTTCGAAGTCAAAGTAAACAAATAAGTATTAATACAAAAAACTTAAAATAAAAAACTATTAATATATTTAATTCTTATTTTTTGTTCTTTTGTTAATATTTCAAATAATATAATAGAAAAAAGGCGAATAATGAATTATAATGAATTAAATGATGAAGAAAAATATGTAATTGAAGATAAAGGTACTGAAAATCCTTTTTCAGGAGAATATGATAATTTTTATGAAGAAGGAGAATATATTTGTAAAAAATGTGATACTACTTTATTTAAATCATCAAGTAAATTTTCTTCTTCTTGTGGTTGGCCTAGTTTCGATAATAGTCTTGACACAGTAAAAAGAATTCCTGATATGGATGGAAGAAGAGTTGAAATTGTATGTTCAAATTGTAATGGTCATTTAGGTCATGTTTTTGAAGGTGAGAATTTTACAGAGCTAAATACTAGACACTGTGTTAATTCTATTTCAATTAAATTTAAAGCAGATAAAAATGCAGCTAAATCTGAGGAATCTTATGCATATTTTGCAGCAGGATGTTTTTGGGGAGTAGAATATTATTTCCAAAAACAAGAAGGTGTAATTAGCGTTGAATCTGGGTATATGGGTGGAGATTTAAAGAATCCTACTTATGCAGATATATGTACAGGTTTAAGTGGTCATTTGGAGCTTGTAAGAGTTAAATATAATAAGAACAAAGTATCGTATACAGATTTATCTAAACTATTTTTTGAAATACACGATTTTTCACAAACAAATGGACAAGGACCTGATATTGGACCTCAATATTTATCTTGTGTATTTTATGAAAAAGATGAAGAAAAAGAGATAGTTTTAGAGCTTATTTCTCTTCTAGAAAAGAAAGGTTTTAAAGTGGCAACTTCTTTACTTAATTATACTAAGTTCTATATAGCAGAAGAGAATCATCAAAACTACTATGCAAGACACCAAACGGTGCCTTACTGTCACTCTTATAAAAAAATATTCTAGCTAACACCTATAATATAATAAATAGCTCTATCATCAATTTTTTGAAGTTCTACATTGTATTTATCTGACCAATGTTTAACTTCAGAATGAAATTCTTCTAATATAGCATCAGCATCATTTTCATCACATTTAATTTTTAAATAATCTGATTTATTTGATAATGATATATAAGCATTCATTTTTTTTAAATGATCATTTAAAGATATAATATGTTTTGCAAACTTATCAAAGTTTTTTGTATTATTAATCATTAATTCTGCTTGTTTAATAGCATTTTCACTTTTCGTATAACCAAGTTGTGATAAAACAACTTCTGCTGTCATTTCAATTTGCATTTAAGCTCCTTTAATTTATTATATATAATATAACAAATTATATATGAAAATATAATAAAAAATTTGATCTATTTTTTAAATATATATATTTTGCTACAATGGGGAATATTAAAAGAATAAGGTATTAAATGATAAAAGAAAAGGCAGTATTTTTAGACAGAGATGGAGTTATAAATATAGAAAAAAACTATTTATATAAAATTCAAGATTTTGAATTTGTACCAGGTGTTTTTTCTTCATTAAAATATTTACAAGATTTAAATTACAAATTATTTATTATTACAAATCAATCAGGAATAGCAAGAAAATATTATTCACTTGAAGACTTTAATATACTTACAAAATGGATGATAAATGAGTTTAAAAAAGAAGGAATTATTATTTCTTCAGTTCAGTTATGTCCTCATGGTCCAAAAGACGATTGTTTATGCAGAAAACCTAAAACTTTAATGATTGATAATATTTTAGAAGATTTTAATATTGATTTAGAAAACTCTTGGTTAGTAGGGGATAAAAGTTCTGATATAACTTGCGCTATAAATGCCAAGATAAAAAATACTATTCAGGTTAAATCAGGTCATAATTTTATTGAAAAAGATTCTTTAGCAGATATTGTATGTGATAGCATTTTAGATATAAAAAATATTATAAAAGAATAAAAAATTACTTTTAACAATTTCTAGTTTTAATTATATTAATGTTTTAGCTTAATTTTTTATAATACTAGGTTCTGGAAAATTAATGGCGTTTCTTAAACTTTGAAAGATTGCACTATATAACATTCCCGTATTCTTTTTTGTAAGTTCTATTGAGTCCTTTTTACTTTGTTTGTAAGAAAATATACAAGAGATAAACTACTCATGTTCATAATAATTAAGGACGAAAAAATAATTTTATTTAATATTTATTTGCTTGTAAATTTGAACATACCTTATCCTATTCTTAAGTTGGATTAGTATATACTCTTGACTATTAAATATAATTAAAATGATTGGAATATATAATATATAATGATAATTGGAATAGAAGGAAAAATAGAAAAAAAAGAGCCTACAGTCCTACATATTAATACCTCTGGTTTAATATATGAAGTTTTTGTTTCTCTTAACTGTTCTTCAAAAATAACAAAAAATGAAGTTAAACTACATATCACTCAGATTATAAGAGAAGATAGTCAGGCTATGTATGGTTTTATAGATAATAACGAAAAAACATTATTTGATACAGTAATAAAAGTAAATGGAGTTGGTCCAAAAGTAGCACTTGCTATTTGTTCTACATTTACTCCCTCTTCATTTTCAAAAATAGTTTCAGACAATGATGTGACAATGTTAAAAAGAGTTCCAGGAATTGGACCTAAGGGTGCAAGTAGATTACTGGTTGAATTATCTGGAGTTGTAATGGATGGTTTTGCTGATGAAGATTCTTCTTCAAGTGCATCATTTGAAGCTGCTTTAGCTTTAGAGTCTTTAGGATTTAAAAAAGATTTAGTATCTAAGATTTTATCTAAATGTAAGTCAACTACTACAAGCGAATTAGTGCGAGAAGCACTTAAAAATTTACAAAAATAAGGTTTAGACATATGAAAATAACAATAGTATTTGGTGGAGTTAGTTTTGAGCATGAGATATCAATAGTATCAGCAATTGCTATGAAAGATGTTTTAAAAGAAGAATTGACGTATATATTTTTAGATGAAAATAGAGATTTTTATCATATTCCAACAAGTACAATTAATTCAAAAGTGTTTGCAAGTGGATCTTATAAAAAATGTGACAAAGTTATTTTAAGTAAAGAAGGATTTATAAAAAAATCTATGTTTTCTGCAAAAGCTCTTGCTACAGATGTTATATTAAATATAACTCATGGTGCTGATGGAGAAGATGGTGTTTTATCTTCTTTATTTGATTTTTATAACTTATCATATATAGCTCCAAGAAGAGAAGCTTGTTCTATTTCTTTTAATAAGTTTTTAACAAAAGGTTATGCACTTTCTTTAGATGTAAAAACAATTGATTATAAATATTATGCAAAAGGTGATGTTGTTAGAGTTGATTCTTATCCTGTAATAGTTAAACCAGTAAGACTTGGGTCTTCAATTGGAGTTTCAATTGTAAAAGATGAGTCTGAACTAACTTATGCTTTAGATGTTGCATATGAATTTGATAATGCAATTATAATTGAGCCTTTTATATCTGGAATTAAAGAATATAATCTAGCTGGTTGTAAAATTGATGGTAAATTTGTTTTATCATTAATTGAAGAACCTCAAAAAGCAGAGTTTTTAGATTTTGATAAAAAGTACCTTGATTTCTCTAGAACTTCTAGAGTTTCAGAAGCTAACATTCCAGTTACATTAGAGAGTAAATTAAAAGAAACATTTAAAAAGATTTATAATACGCAGTTTGAGGGTGCTTTAATTAGATGTGACTTTTTTGTTCTTAATGATGAGGTTTATTTAAATGAAATAAACCCAATTCCAGGTTCTATGTCTAATTATTTATTTGATGACTTTTCAAGCGTAATTAAAGACTTAGCTTCTTCTTTACCTAAAAAACAAAGAATTAATATTACATATGATTATGTTAATAAAATTCAAAGTGCTAAGGGTAAATAATTGGCTTTAAAAAGAATTTCTCTTAATGGTGAAGACTTTGATATTTCATATGAAATCATTAATAAAGAATCAAAAAAAGATTTAATTATACTTCATGGTTGGGGCGCGAATAAAGAGTTAATGAGAAATTCTTTTAGAAGCGGATTAAAAGATTATAGGCATATTTATATAGATTTACCAGGTTTTGGTAAGTCTAGCAATGATTATGTTTTAGATGTTTATAAATATAAAAAAATTATTAATACTTTTTTATATGAAATAAATTCTAGTAAAGATGTAATTATGGGTCATTCTTATGGCGGTAAAGTTGCTACTTTATTAAATCCTTCAATTTTGGTATTATTAAGTACAGCAGGAATTATAGAAGAGAAAAAATTACGTACCAAAGTTAAAATTAGACTTTCAAAAGTATTAAATATTTTTGGATTGAAAAAAATAACAAAACTTTTTAGATCAAAAGATGTAAATACTATGAGTGAAAATATGTATGAAACATTTAAAAATGCAATAAGTGAAGACTTAAGTGAGGATTTTAAAAACTTTAATAATAAAGCTTTTATTTTTTGGGGTGAAAAAGATAGTGCGACTTCTTTATCAAGTGGTAAAAAAATAGCGTCTTTAATTAAAAATAGTGAATTTACATCTTATGATGGTGATCACTTCTTTTTCTTAAAATATAACAATGAAATAATGAAAAGATTAGAAAATGGAATACTTTAATATATTTACAAATATAGTTTTAATAATGTTTTTAGGTTGGTATTTAATTACAAATCTTCAATGGTATAATTATAAATTAGAAAGAGTTTTATTTAAACATCATAAACAAGATTGGCATATATTATATTTTGCTTCTCCTATTGTTTTATTTTATTTACTTGATGACTTATATTTTAATATATATTTTTATGTATTATATTTAAGTACTTTTTTACTATGGAATAAAAAACTAGAT
>JABSOL010000108.1 GCA_013215985.1 Campylobacteraceae bacterium | reverse complement strand
TCTTCCTCTTGAATCATCAGGTCTTTGTTTTCTTTGTCTATCAGCATTAGATCTAGATTTATCAGAAGAATCTCTTGGTCTTGATTTAGGAGTTTGGTTTCTTTGACCTCTTTGTGGTTTAACAGCTTTAACTTTTTTCTGAATAGAAGTAAAATTGTCTACTTCAACAACTTCAATACTTTTTTTAATTAGTCTTTCAATTCCTTCTAAGTCTTCC
Source organism: Campylobacteraceae bacterium (assembly GCA_013215985.1). Taxonomy (GTDB): domain Bacteria; phylum Campylobacterota; class Campylobacteria; order Campylobacterales; family Arcobacteraceae; genus NORP36. Next base: position 8,693 of record JABSOL010000108.1, on the reverse strand, counting down.
ATTTCTTCACCACAAACTAATGATATAGCTTGACCGAAATTACCAGCTCTACCTGTTCTACCAATTCTATGAACATAATCTTCAGAAACATTAGGTAATTCAAAGTTAACAACATGAGGTAATAAATCAATATCAATTCCACGTGCTGCAATATCAGTAGCAACTAGAACTCTTACTTTTCCAGATTTAAAATCAGCTAAAGCTTTTGTTCTTGCACCTTGAGATTTATTCCCATGGATTGCAGATGAAGTAATAAAGTTTTTATTTAAATGTTCAGATAACTTGTTAGCACCATGTTTAGTTCTAGTAAATACTAAAACTTGTTTCCATTGTTCTTCACCAATTAAATGTGTTAAAAGTTCTTTTTTCTTAGCTTTATCAACATAATGAATAATTTGAGAAACTTGTTCAGATGAAGTATTTCTTCTAGCAACTTCAATTGAAACTGGGTTAGTTAACATTCCATCAGCTAATCTTTTAATTTCATCAGAAAAAGTAGCTGAGAAAAATAAAGTTTGTCTTGATTTTGGCATAATTGCAAGAATTCTTTTAATATCGTGAATAAATCCCATATCTAACATTCTATCTGCTTCATCAAGAATTAAAAATTCTACATGAGATAAATCGATGCTTTTTTGAGATACTAAATCTAAAAGTCTACCAGGAGTAGCTGTAACAATTGCCATACCTTTTTTTAAAGCAGCTTTTTGAGGGTTGATTCCAACTCCTCCAAAAATTACAGTAGATTTAAAATCTAAGTACTTACCATAAGTTGCTATACTTTCGCCAACTTGGGCAGCTAACTCTCTAGTAGGAGTTAAGATTAAAGCTCTTACAAAAGTTTTACCTTTAGGAGCTTTGTTTGATAAAAGTTCTAATATTGGAAGTGTAAAACCTGCAGTTTTACCAGTTCCTGTTTGAGCACCTGCTAAAACATCTCTTCCTTCTAAAATAACTGGAATTGCTTTTGCTTGAACAGGAGTTGGTTCTGTATAACCTTGATCTTCGATTGCTTTTAAAATTGGTTGTGATAAACCAAGTTGTGTAAATAACATTAATTACCTTTGAGTGTATGTATAAATTATATTAATAAAATTTATATTGTTTTTTTTATTTAAGTTAGCATTAAATATAATAATGCAGTAGTAAACGCGATTATAGCATAATTTTTTAGTTTTACATCCAGAACAATATTTAATACTATATATGTATAGCAGTAATTGAAAATATTCTTAAAAATTAGTAGAATGCTTTTTATATGCTACTATTGGATGATAGTATTTATAAAAGGAAAATTATGGAAAAATTCTTATATTTAACAGATCAGAACGAACATAGTGAAAACAGCTTTATAGGTCCTTTATTTGAAAAATATTTAAACAATCATTTTGAAGTAGATATTCTTTATTTCTCGAAAACAAAATATGATTTTGAGATTAAAAATAAAAATACTTTTATAATGCCTTTACGATATAAACATGAAATTGTAAAAGAGCTTGATAAAAATGGAATTTCTTTAGATGATTATTCTTATGTATTTGTAAGAAATCATACTTCTATTTTAAAAGAAGTTTTAAAAAGAAAAACCGTAAGTAATTTTAAATTAGGTTTTAGATTATCATTTCCAAAAAGAGTTGCTAAACTTGAAAAAGATGAAGCAAATAACAAAAAGAGTTTTTTTGATGTAATAAGTAATAAAATTAAAACATTCTCTGAAGTATCTTTAATTAATGAATGTGATTTGTTTTTACCAACTTCTTTACAAATGAAAGCTGATTATTTAAAAGATGTAACAACTAGAACATTTGTAATACCTTGTGCTATTGATCCAGAAGTATTAGAAGAAAACATTCAACATGAAGAAACATATAAAAGATTCTTTTATGCAGGAACTTTGGATAAATTAAGAGAATTTGAAACAATTTTAGATGCTTTTTCTCAAATTGACAGTAAAGATTTTAAATTAATGATTTCTACAAAAGATCCAAAATATGCGCAAGACCTATTAGCTTCATATCCCAAGTTAAAAGATTCAATAGAAATTTATTCAGCAAATACAAAAAAAGAACTATTATCTTTAATTTCAAAAGCAGATATTGGATTAGCAATATTACCTAATAAAGTATTATTTAATAGCTCAACGCCAATGAAAGTTTTAGATTATTATTCTTCAGCAATTCCTTGTATTATGTCAAAAAATGAAAATAATTCATCTATTTTTGAAGATAATAAAAATGCTTGGTTATGTGATTTTACAAAAGATGATATTAAAGAAAAACTTGAATATATTATTTCTTTATCAAAAGATGAAGTTAAAGAAACAGGGATTCAAGGTCAAAATAGATTACTAGATATAAGAAATTATAAAAGAATAGCAGCAGATTTAGCTCATCAGCTAAATATATTATAAGAGTTTACGTAAAACGTAAACTCTATAATTTTATGACTTCTTTATACAGGCTAAAACTATTTCTCTAAGTGTTTTACAGGCAACTGCTGTTGAAACACCTGAGGCATCATGCTTAGGAGATAGTTCAACTAAATCAATGCCTACAACATTTTCTAGCTTAGATAACATACCAATGATTTCTAACATTTGATGAAAATTAATTCCACCTGGTTCTGGAGTTCCAGTTCCTGGGAATACACTAGGATCAAAAACATCTAAATCAATAGTAATATATACTGCTTTATTTTTTAATCGTTCTACACATGCGGGTAAAGTATTATAAGTAAACTTCTCTAAATTAGAATTCTCTTTTGCCCAATCAAACTCTTCTTTAAGTCCTGATCTTATGCAAAATGAATTTAAATTCTTAGATCCAACGAGTGAAGCGATTCTTCTAATTACAGTTGCATGTGAAAATTGTTCATCTAAATAATGCTCACGTAAATCTGTATGAGCATCAAAATGAATAATATGTAAATCTTTATGGATCTTACTTAAAGACTTAACAGGAGCATAAGTAATTAAGTGCTCACCACCTATCATAACGGGAATTTTATTAGCTTTTGTGATTTCATCAACTGTATCTTCAATTATTTTTAAAGCTTTCATTTTATCACCAAAAGGTAATTCTAAATTTCCATAATCAAATAATTTTAGATCTTCTAAATCAAGATCTAAATAAGGAGAATAAGACTCAATTGCCCAAGAATCTTCTCTCATTGCTGATGGTGCAAATCTTGCACCTGGTTTAAACGATGCTGTTCCATCAAAAGGAGCTCCAAATAAAACGGCTGATGATTCTTCAAAATCATCCTCAAAACCTATAAATGTAACACTTTGTGCTTTCATTAAGTTAGTTTCCTTTCAAAATTGTACATATCTTTAAATCTAAAAGATATTAAGTTTTCTAATATTGCAAAAATTACAATATAATTTATAAACGAACTTCCACCATATGAAAACATAGGCAGAGGAAGCCCTACTACAGGTGCAAAACCTATTACCATCAAAATATTAATACTCATATTTAAAAATAGTAATAATGCTAAACCAGAAGAAAAGCACCTAAGAATATAATCATCTTGATAATAATAATTCATGGATAACAAATGAAAAATTAAAAATAAATATATTAGAATCAATCCAAATGCACCAATAAAACCATATCTCTCAACTAAAAAAGCGAAAATAAAATCACTTGTTGCAATTGGTAGAAACTTTAATTGTGTTTGTGTTGCATCTTCATAACCTTTTCCTGTAACACCACCTGAACCAATTGCAATAATAGACTGCTGTACATGGTAAGAAGGTTTTTCAGAAATAAAATCAGTAATTCTCTTTTTTTGGTAATCTTTTATTAAATACGTATAGATCAAAGGTGAAGAAATAGCCAAAATAAATACTATTGAAGCCCAAATCCTCCAATTTACTCCAATAATAAATAATACTCCATAAGCTAACAAAAGTAAAACTAAAGCTGTTCCTAAATCTGGTTCTTTAACAATTAATAAAAAAGGTATCCAAATATAAAAAGAAAAATGTAAAAAATCTTTAAGATCATAACCACGTCCATGTTTAGGTGGAGGGTTTTTATGAACTAAATAACCAATCATTAATAGAAAAATTGGTTTTATTAGTTCACTAGGTTGTAAAGTCAAAGATAAACCAGGAATGGCCAACCATCGTTGTGCACCTAATTTAGTTATACCAAAAAATTCAACTGCTAGGAGTAAAGCTACTCCTAACCAATATAAAAATGGTATAATGCCTAAATTGTTTCTAATAGGTAAAATAAATACAAATAAAAATGCAGCAAAAGATAGTGAGAAATACACCAATTGTTTATTTGCTAATATTGTATTTGTTTCACTAATTAAATGATGAGACAAAAATATCAATGGTAAAATAAAAATTATAATTAAATAATCAAACTGTGAAATAATTCTTTTATCAAAAAAACGCATAACGAAAGAGTATCTAAAAATGAATAAAATACATATTGTAGAAGAGACAAATAGACTAGATAAGTTTATTTCTTTAAAAGAAAACGAAACAAGAAACCAAATTGAGCAATTAATCAAAAAAGGTTTTGTAAGTGTTAATGGTAAAGTTGTAACAAGACCAGGTGTTAAATTAAAGCTTGAAGCTAAAGTTGAAATTAATTTTGATGAAATTGAAAAATCAAAAATAAAAGAAGAAGAAAGTTTATATAAAGTTGATTTTGATGTTGAAGTTATTTATGAAGATGATGAAATTTTAGTAATTAACAAACCATATAGTTTAATTGTTCATGGAGCTGCATCTGTTAAAGAAGCAACTTTAGTTGATTGGTTAAAATTAAGAAATATTTCTTTATCAACAATTTCAGGTGAAGAGAGACATGGAATTGTACATAGACTAGATAGAGGAACTTCTGGTGTTATGGTAATTGCTAAAACAAATGCAGCACACGTAAGTTTATCAAAACAATTAGAAGAAAAAACTATGGGAAGATATTATTTAGCAGCAATTGATATGGCTTTAAAAGAAGATATAACAATTGAGAATTTAATTGGAAGATCTTCTAGTAATAGATTAAAAATGGGAACAGTTGAGAGTGGTAGATTTGCAAGATCTTCTTTTGCAAAAGTACAATTAAGTAAAAATGAAAAATACGAACTTGTTGCTTGTAAATTATACACAGGAAGAACTCATCAAATTAGAGTTCATTTAAGCACAATTCATAGACATATTCTAGGTGATAATTTATATGGTTTTAAGGGCGAATTAAATAAAATGAGAAGATTTTACTTACATGCCTATAACTTGTACTTAATTCACCCAAAAACAAATAAACAAATGAACTTTACAGCAAACTTGGCAGATGATATGTCTGAGTTTTTAAATAAAGAATTTGATATGGAGATTTTACATGAAAAACTTAATGAAGATAATATCAGCAATCTTTTTAATACTAGTTCTTAGTTCTTGTCAAGATAACTTAAATACACCAGTAAAACCGAAGATTGATGCATCTTTAGAGAAAATTCAATATGAATCAATTAGATCATTAAGTGATATTACAGCTGTTGCTTTTGAGTGGAGAAAAGTTGATGATGTAAGAGTTGTTGGATATAATTTATATAGGGCTAATGCCCTAGAAAATAAAGGTAAATTAAAATTAATAAAATTTATTGAGAATAAATATACAACACATTATTTAGATACAGAACTTGAAGCTAATACTACATATATTTATGCTTTTTCAACAGTAAAGTCAAATGGTTTTGAATCAACTATATCAAGATCACTTAAAATCATTACAATGAAAAGACCTGAGTCAGTAGCTTTAATTCAAGTAATATCTAATTTACCAAAACAAATAAAAATTGTTTGGAGACCTCATACTAATGAACAAATTGCATATTATAAAATACAACGTTCAAGTAATGAAGATCCAGAATGGGACACTTTATCAAGAATTGAGGGTAGATTACAAGCTGAATATATTGATAAAAATTTAGATAATAATGTAGTTTATAAGTACAGACTTTTATCATATACTTTTAAAGATATTCAATCACGTCCTAGTAAGATTGTACTTGGCCAAACTAAAGCTTTACCAAAAGGTGTTGTGAATTTAAAAGCAAGTAAAGATTTAGCAAAAACTATTAAATTGCAATGGAGCCCATCTTCTCAAAAAGATATAGCTTATTATGTAGTTTATGAAAATTCTTCATCTACTGGATCTTTTTCAAAAGTTGTAAGGTTAAATAAAAATACTTTTTCTTATAATTACTTAGAAGTAGAACCAGGTAAAAGCATATTTTTTAAAGTTACTGCTATTGATAATGATAAATTAGAAAGTAGTATAAATAAAAATCCAGTAATGGGTATAACTTTAAATAAACCAGAAAAACCAATTATGACTTTAGCTCAGATTACTGAGAATAAAGCAATTTTAAATTGGAATAAAGGTGACAATAGAGTTAAATCATTTATAGTTTATAAAACTATACAAAATGGATATTTTGATAAAAAAAGTATTAGATTTACAAATATCACTAAATTGAGATTTGAAGATAAAGATATAGTAAAAGGTATAGAATATAAATATTCTATTCAAGCAGTTGATGAATTCGGAATTTTATCTGATAAAACAGAAGAATCATTATTAAAATTAAGAAAATAAAAAAAGTAGAACATGCCACATATAATATATAAAAAAAATAACATATTAGAAACACCTTCACAGTGTGAAGATACAGTATTCGATTTTTTAGCGAAATCATATAATTTCAATAATGAAAATAGAATACCAGAATATAAAGTTGCTTTAAAACGTGATGGAGTTGAATGTTTATTAACAATTAAATCAAAAGATGATAATTTTATGGTTAAAGCTGATAATATCACAAGATTAACTCCTGTATCACTAGTAAAAGATGCATTAAATGATTTTGCAACTATTACAAAAGCTGAAATACTTTCATCAAATACTGCAAGTAATGGTGAAAAAATTGATCCTAAAAAAGAATATTTAAAAGATATTAATTATTTTGTAAATGATTTTAATACGGATAAAGAAATTTATATTGAAATTGGATTTGGATCAGGAAGACATTTAATTCACCAAGCTGAAAAAAATCCTGATATTCAATTTATTGGATTAGAGATTCATACTCCTTCAATTGAGCAAATGCTTAAACAAGTTGAAATTAAAGGGATTAAAAATATTTTAGCTGTATCTTATGATGCAAGATTATTTATGGAATTTATTAATTCTAATAGAGTGGGTAAAATATTTGTACATTTCCCTGTTCCTTGGGATAAAAAACCTCATAGAAGAATTTATTCTAATGAATTTATAAATGAAGCGCTAAGAGTACTTAAAATTGACGGAAAACTTGAATTAAGAACTGATTCAAGAAAATACTTTGATTATTGTACAGATTTATTAACTAATCTTCCTACTGGAAAAATTACTATTGATATTAATAAAGATCTAGAAGTTATTAGTAAGTATGAAGATAGATGGAGAAAACAAGGTAAAAATATTTATGATGTAGTTTTAACAAACTATGCAAATGATGAAGATATTAATTTAAATCATGACTTTTCATTTGATAAAAACATTAACTTAGATAAGTTTTTAAAAAACATGGATAGAAAAGCTGAAGTAAATGAAGATTATTTTGTACATTTAGAAGATGCTTATGTAATAAATGAAAAAACTGTTTTACTTAAATTAACATTTGGATCTTTTAATAAACCATTGAGTAAATATATTTTAATAAATGAGACTGAAATTAGATATTTCCAAGGGAACCCTCTTCCTACGTCAGCTAATATTAAAGCTCATACAAGAATTCAAGAGTTATTAAAGTAATGATTGAAGCCAAAAATATTTATCTAGCCTATGATGAAAATAAATTTATTATTAAAAAAGGTAGTTTTACTATAAAAGAAAAAGAATTCGTTTTTATTGGCGGAACAAGTGGTAGTGGAAAATCTACTCTTCTTAAATCTTTTTATGGAGACATACCATTAAAACATGGCTCTTTACTTATTGATGGCAAACAAGTTAATTCTATTTCTAATAAAAGTCTAAGATCTTTGAGAAAAGATATTGGTATTATATTTCAAGATTATAAATTAATTAATGAAATAAGTATTGAAGAAAATATTATGATACCTTTAAAAATCAATGGTTATTCTAATGATATTTCAAGAAACCAAGCTTTAAAACTTTTATCACATGTTAAATTATCACATAGAAAAGGTTTTAAACCTAATGAATTAAGTGGTGGTGAGCAGCAAAGAGTGGCAGTAGCACGTGCTCTTGCTCATAATCCTAAAATTATAATAGCAGATGAACCTACAGGAAACTTAGATGATTCTTCTGCTCAAATAGTATGGAACTTATTAAAAGGTGCTAATGAACAATTAGGAATTACAGTTGTTGTTGTAACGCATAGAGTTCCAAAAAACTTAGGTATTCGATTTAAACATTTATCAATAGAAGATGGTATTATTTATGAAGTCTCTTAGAAATCATTTAGCATTTATTATTCCATTAACATCAATGTTATTAACATTTGTAATATATTTATTTACAAATAATATAATTGATGATTATAAAAAAAGTATATCAAAAGATTATTCTATTGTTATAGTAACTCATACTACTTTAATTAAAGACAAGTTTGATTCAATTGCTGGAATAAGTGAGCAAAAAATACTCTCAATAAAAAAAGATATTATA
>JABSOL010000009.1 GCA_013215985.1 Campylobacteraceae bacterium | reverse complement strand
TATTTCAATCATATGAAAACCTTCCTTTTTCAACAGAAATGCTTTTTTTAATAAAAAACATTTTTCTAGATTATTCAATATTTGTTTTATTAAGTATATGTATTTTTATTCTTTTATTAATCATTTTACTTAAAAAAAATGATAAAATAATTCTATATTTTGATAAAATTTTATTTCTATATTTCCCAATATTTAGGAAATTAATATATTATAAAAATATGTTTATTTTTTTTGAAGCAGTAAATACAATGCAAAAACTTAATTATGAGATTAATATTGCAATCAAATCTTCACTCGCTTTAATTAAAAACAAATATTTCTTAGATAGAATGTCATCTATAAACGAAGACTTAGAAAATGGGCTAAGCATAAGCAAAGCATTTGAAAAAACAAAAATATTTGATGAAACAACATTAAGTTTGTTAGATTTAGGGCAAAATTCTAATACATTAGATTTTATAATTAAAGATATTGTAAAAATATATAAAAAAGATTTTAATAAAATTGTAAAGAATATTTCTTTATTAATTGAACCTATTTTTTTTATTATTCTTTCCTTATTTATTATATGGATTGTATTAGCAATATTCCAGCCAATATGGAATATTACTGAGATTATTAATTAAAGGTAAACTATGAGCGAAAAATTATTTGAAGACTCTGTAAAAAACATGTTAGAGTATGTAGGTGAAGATATAAATAGAGAGGGTTTAGCTGATACTCCTAAAAGAGTTAGAAAAGCGTATGAGTTTATGTTTAAAGGTTATAAAGAAAATCCAAAAGAGATTTTACAAAAAGCTTTATTTACTTCAACTAATGATGAAATGGTAGTAGTTAAAGATATTGAATTTTATTCTTTTTGTGAGCATCATATGCTTCCTATTATTGGAAAAGTTCATGTAGCTTATATTCCAAATGGAAAAGTTGTTGGACTTTCTAAAATTCCAAGAGTTGTAGATGTATTTGCCAGAAGATTACAAATTCAAGAACAATTTACTGAACAAATATGTGATTCAATAAATGAACATTTAAAACCTAAAGGTGTTGCTGTTGTTGTTGATGCAAGACATATGTGTATGGAAATGAGAGGTGTTCAAAAGATTTGTTCAACTACTGTTACTTCTGCTTTAAGAGGATTGTTTAAAAAAGAAAAAACTACAAAAGATGAATTCTTATCTATAATTTCTTCTTCATTTAATAAATAAAAAGTTTAATACTTTTTATTTATTAACACACTAAACTCTTACTAATTCTAAAACTATTTATTTTATTCTTTTCTAATTTTAAATATTCACATCTACATATTCAAAGTAAAACTAAATTAATTTCAAAATCTCAAAATTAAAGAAATACTTAAATTAAATAAATACTTTTTAAAATCATATTATTGCCATAAAAATATATTATAATTTATTTAATTATTAATAATAATATTTAAAGGATTAATTATGAATAAAAAAATAGCAAGTATCGTAATGGCAAGTGCCATAAGTATGCCAGTTTTTGCAGCTGAGTTTGTAACAATTGGAACTGGTGGTGTTACTGGTGTTTATTATCCAACTGGTGGGTCAATTTGTAGATTAGTTAATAAAGGTAAAAAAGAGCATGGTGTTAGGTGTTCTGTAGAATCAACTGGTGGTTCGATATATAATATTAATACAATTAGAGCTGGTGAATTAGATATGGGTGTTGCACAGTCTGATTGGCAATATCATGCGTATAATGGTACAGGTCCGTTTACAAAAGTAGGTCCATTTAAAAAACTAAGAGCAATTTTTTCTATTCATGGAGAGCCCTTTACGATTGTAGCTCGTGCTGATTCAGGAATTAAGAGACTAGATGATTTAAAAGGAAAACGAGTTAATATAGGAAATCCAGGTTCAGGACAGAAAAAGACTATGGAAGTAGTTATGAAAGCAAAAGGATGGACTAAGTCTTCATTTAAATTAGCAGGTGAACTTAAAGCATCAGAACAATCAAAAGCACTTTGTGATAATAAAATTGATGCTATGGTTTATGTAGTTGGTCATCCATCTGGATCTATTAAAGAAGCAACAACTACTTGTAAGAGTGTATTAGTTAATGTAAATGATGCTGATATTAAAAAACTTGTAAAAGCTAATGATTATTACAAAATGACATCTATTCCTGCTGGAATGTATAAAGGTAATGATAAAGATGTAGTAACATTTGGTGTTGCTGCAACATTTGTTACATCATCTGATATTTCTGAAAAAGTAATTTATAATGTAGTAAAAGCAGTATTTGAAAACTTTGAATCATTTAAAAAACTTCATCCTGCATTCGCAAATCTTAAAAAATCTGAAATGATAAAAGATGGTTTATCTGCTCCTTTACATAGAGGTGCCCTTAAATATTATAAAGAAGCAGGCTTATTATAAAAATATTTAGATTTTAACAAAAGAGCTTAGCTCTTTTGTTAATAAATTATTAGGAGTTGTTTATGGAAAATGATAATAAACAAAATGTTTCTGCTCAAGATATTGCATCAGAAGCTGAGTCAGGAGGACGTAGTCCTTCAAATCCAATTATTGCTAAGTTTATAATATATTTAGCACTATCTTGGTCAATATTTCAATTATATGTATCGTCACCTCTGGTTTTAGAATTCACACCTTGGATGAATGCCGATGTTGTAAAAAGAATTCACTTAATGTTTGCTGGTTTTTTAGCTTATTTATCTTATTTACCTTTTAAAAACTCGCCTAAAAACTATGTTCCTATTACTGATTGGATTATGGGAATAGTTTTGCTTTCTTGTATTGCTTATTTAATTTATAATCAAGTATGGAATTCAGAAGATTTTGAAATGAGATTAGGAGTTCCAAATACGCTAGATTTAGTAACAAGTTTAATTGGTTTAGCTCTTTTACTTGAAGCTACAAGAAGGTCACTTGGACCCCCTTTAATGGTTGTTGCACTTTTTGCTTTAACTTATGCATTTTTTGGTTTAGGTGATTATGGTGGGGCTTCAATTAATAAAATTGTATCTCATATGTGGATTACAACTGAGGGTACTTTTGGTATTGCTATTGGTGTATCGGCTACTATGGTTTTTCTATTTGTTCTTTTTGGTTCTTTGCTTGAACAAGCAGGAGCTGGGAATTATTTCATTAGAGTAGCTTTTTCTTTAATGGGGCATTTTAAAGGCGGACCTGCGAAAGCAGCTGTTGTATCATCTGCAATGACAGGAATGATTTCTGGTTCTTCAATTGCCAATGTAGTAACTACAGGAACTTTTACAATTCCTTTAATGAAAAAAGTAGGATTTTCTGCTGAAAAAGCAGGAGCTATTGAAGTTGCGGCTTCTACAAATGGACAGCTAACTCCTCCTATTATGGGTGCTGCTGCATTTTTGATGGTTGAGTATGTAGGAATTCCTTTTGTTGAAATTATTAAACATGCATTTTTACCAGCTATTATTTCATATATAGCTTTAGTTTATATTGTACATTTAGAAGCTTTGAAAATGGGTATGAAAGGAATGCCAAGAGTACATTTATTAAGTAAAAAAGCAAAAGCTTTTGGATTTTTATCTGTATTAATTGTACTTGGTTTTCTAATGTGGGTTTTACCTCCTATTATTGCTTTTATTAAAAGTGTAGCAGGTGAGTATACTTTTATGGCTATTTTATTAATGATATGTATTACTTATTTAGCTTTATTATATTATTCCTCACGTGTACCTGATTTAAGTACTGATGAAATTGTTACTTTACCCGAAGTAGGTCCTACTGTTAAGTCAGGTTTACATTATTTATTACCTGTTGTAGTACTTGTTTGGTTATTAACAGTTGAAAGACTATCACCTGATTTATCCGCTTTTTGGGCGAGTATTTTTATGATATTTATAGTTTTAACTCAAAAGCCACTTTTAGACTTTTTTAGGAATAAAGATCCTTTCATTAGAATATCTGAAGGTTTATATGATTTAAAAGAAGGTCTTATTAATGGAGCTAAAAATATGATTGGTATTGGAGTTGCTACTGCCGTTGCTGGTATTATTGTAGGAACTGTAACCCTAACAGGAGTTGGACAAGTTGTAATTGCTTTAGTTGAAACAGTATCAGGTGGAAATATATTCTTGATTTTGCTTTTAACTGCAATTATTTCATTAATTCTTGGCATGGGTCTGCCTACAACTGCTAACTATATTGTAGTTTCTTCTTTAATGGCACCTGTAATTGTAAGTTTAGGGGCTGCTAATGATATTACTATTCCATTAATTGCAGCTCATATGTTTGTATTTTATTTTGGAATTTTAGCTGATGACACCCCGCCTGTGGGTCTTGCCGCCTTTGCGGCCGCCGCCATATCCAAGGGAGATCCAATTAAAACTGGTATTCAAGGTTTTACTTATGATATAAGGACAGCTTTATTACCTTTTATGTTTATTTTTAATACACAATTATTAATGATAGGAATTGAAAATGTTTTTGATTTTGTAGTTGTTGTTGTTACGGCAATTGTGGGAATGCTTCTGTTTGCAGCAGCAACACAAGGTTTCTGGCTTACTAAAAATAAATGGTGGGAAACTATTTTATTATTATTAGTTACTTTTTTAATGTTTAGACCTGGTTACATCTGGGATAAAATTGAAGCTCCATTTGATTATAAACCTGGAATTGAGATTTTCCAAGTTGCTGATACTATGAAAGCAGGAGATACTTTAGAGTTTGTAGTAAAAGGAGAAACTCTAGAAGGAGTGGAGAGAACATTTACTTTTGGACTTCCTTTAGCCCAAGGTAAAGATGGAAAAGAAAAAATTGATGGAACAGGTTTAAGACTTGATAGTATGTTTGGTCCTATGGAAGTTTCAATGATTATTCCTGGTAATAATAAACAAGTAGAAGCTATTAAAACAGCTGGTGTTGAGAGTGGTTGGATTATTGAAACAGTTAGAGTTAAAAGAGATAGACTTCCTAAACAAATTGTTTTAATACCTGTATTTATGCTCGTGTTTTTCATGGCTTGGATTCAAATAAAAAGGAAAAAAAGACTTGAAAGCATTGATTTAAAAAAGGAGTAAAATATGATTGAATGGTTTATAATAGGAGGTATTGTTGTTCTTATGTATTTACTTGTATATAAATATGAGAAAAAAATGGATAAACTTCAAGAATTAATTGAAGAAAATAAAAATAACATATCTTCTAATAAAGAAAATATAAATGATACAAATAAAAGAATAGAAAAAAATTCTAAAAAACTAGATGAGCATTATAATCATCTAGAAAAAATCTGGTACGCTTCTCCTCCTAAACATAAAAAATAAATTCTCTTTTTAAGAGAATTTATTAATATTAATAACTTATAATTTTATAAGTTATTTTATAATAAAATTGTCGACAATAAAGAAGAAATTGTCGACAAGGTTCAAAATGATAAAAAATATATCTTTAAAAAACAAAATCATAGAATATATTTATGAAGCTATTTTAAACAATGAGTACAAACAAAATGAACAAATAAAAGAAAATTTTATTGCAATAAAGTTAGAAGTTAGTCGTGCACCAATTAGAGAAGCTTTATCTGAATTAGTTTCTTTAGGAATTTTAGAACAAGTTCAAAATAGGGGTGTGTTTCTTAAGAATATTTCATCTTCTGATATTTTAAACACTTATGAATCAAAAGGTTTGATTGAAGGTTTTTTAGCAAGAAGTTTTGCCTCATATGCTAATGAAAAAGATATTTCTGTTTTAGAAGAATACTTATATTTAATGTGCAGTAAAGATAATAATGCAAAAGAAGTTGCAGAACTTGGAAAAAAATTTCATAAATATTATTTAAAATATGCGAAAAATACGGTTTTACTGGATGTTTTAGAAAAACTAAATAAAAAGTCTTTGCTTTTATTTTCACAGAATTGGTCTAAATTATATACATTAGAAGAAATCAAAAATAGACATAAAAAGATTCTTGATGTTTTAAAATCACTAGATAAAGAAAATATAGAAAATACAATAAAAGATCATTATTTTGAAACAGGTTCTAAAATAGTTTTATTAAGATAAGGAAAAATTATGGATACAGGTTACATTTTACATAGAGATTTAAATGAAGTTTTACCAGTTGCTGTAAAAGGTGAGGGTATATATATATTTGATGAAAACGGAAAAAAATATTTAGATGGATCATCTGGAGCTGCTGTTTCTTGTTTAGGACATAGTAATAAAAAAGTAAGAGATGCTATTAAAAAACAAGTAGATACTTTGGCTTATGCTCATACTTCTTTTATGACAAATAAACCTGCTGAAGAATTAGCGGCCATTTTAGTAAAAAAAGCACCTTCTAATATAGACAAAGTTTATTTTTTATCAGGAGGTTCCGAAGCAGTTGAAACAGCATTAAAACTTGTAAGGCAATATCATCTTGAAAATAATGAGCCTGAGAGAATAAATATAATATCAAGACTTCAATCATATCATGGCAATACTCTTAGTACTTTAAGTGTTGGAGGAAGTTTAAAAAGAAAAGAGGCTTTTTCACCATATTTATCTTCTTGTATGCATCATATTGAGCCTATGTATGCTTATAGATTAAAAACAAAAGAAGAAAGTTTAGATGAATATGCACTTAGAGCTGCTTCATACTTAGAAAAAAAGATTTTAGAACTTGGCTCTAAAACAGTTAGTGCTTTTATAATGGAACCAATAGTAGGTTCTGCATTAGGTGCAGTTGGAGCACCTTTAATATATTATAAAAAAATACGTGAGATTTGTGATAAATATGGAGTTTTACTAATTTTTGATGAAATCATGTGTGGAATGGGAAGAACTGCTTATATGTTTACTTCTGAGTACACAGGTGTTAAATCTGATATTATAACAATTGCTAAAGGAATAGCAGGTGGATATCAGCCACTAGCTGCTACTCTTATTTCAAAAAATATATTTAATAAAATTAAAAATGGCTCAGGTTCATTCTCTCATGGACACACTTATATAGGACATGCAACTGCTTGTGCTGCAGGATTAGCAGTTTTAGAAGAAATAGATAAAAATAATTTACTTTCAAATGTTAAAAAAATGGGGATATTCTTAAAAAATGAATTAAAAGAACGTTTTAAAAACCATAATTATATTGGTGATATTAGAGGAAAAGGACTTTTTGTAGGAATTGAACTTGTAGAAAATAAAGAAAGTAAAAAATGCTTTGATACTTCATTAAAAATAAATGTACAAATAAAAAAAACAGCTAAAGATTTGGGACTATTATGTTATCCAAGTTCAGGAAGTAATTTAGGAATTGAAGGTGATCATATCTTATTAGCACCTCCATTTATTATTAATAAAAAAGAAATTATTGAGCTTGTAGATAAATTAGAAGAAGCTATAAATATTTCTTTAAAAATGAAAGGTTTTTAATGAAAACTGGAATAATGATAGCCGCAAATGGGGCTAGATTATCACTTAAAGACCATAAAAAAGTACCTTTAAATAAATATGATTTATTAAAAACTGCAAAATTATGCGCTAAGGAAGGTGCGCAAGCTATTCATTTGCATATACGAGATGATAAAAATAAACATAGTTTAGATTTAAATAAATACAAAGAAACGCTGCACTTTTTAAAAAAAGATTTGCATGATGATTTTATAGTTCAAGTTACAAGTGAAACTTTAGGAGAGTATAACTCTTCTGATATAAGAAGGTTAATAAAGAATTTAAAACCAGAGTGTGCTTCAATTAGTATAAAAGAAATAATTGAAAATGACTCAGTAAAAACATTAAAAGAAATAAAAGATTTTTTCTTTTTTTCGAGAGCTGAAAATATTGGAATACAGCATATTTTATATTCTTATGAAGATTTAATAAAATTTAATAAATTATTAGAACAAGAAATCATTTGTGGTGAAAAACATAGTATTTTATTTGTTTTAGGAAGATATTCAAAGAATAAAGAATCAAATCCAAAAGATTTATTAGTTTTTTTAAACACTCTTGAAAAACTTAAACTTAACAGTCAAATTAATTGGATGGTATGTGCTTTTGGACAAATGGAAATACCTTCTTTAGTAATGGCTGCTTGTTTAGGTGGGCATTTGAGAATTGGTTTTGAGAATTCAATTGTTTTACCAAGTGGAGAACTAGCTTCTAATAATTCTTCTCAAGTTAAATATTTAAAAATGTGCTTAGATAATCTAAATATTAAAAGTATAGATAATATTACAATGAAAGAAGTATTGGGTATTTTTAAATAAGAAAGTTTAATAAAAGAATAAATTCTTTTATTAAACTAGATATTATTTAGAGTGATTTTCTTTGAAGTTAAACGCAATTTCTTCATGTTCTTCATTTTCAAACCATTTTTCTGTAACTGTTTTAGTTTCAGTATAAAAAGTCATAGCTTGTTTTCCATAAGCATGTAAATCACCATAAAATGATCCTCTCCAACCTGTAAATGAGAAGAATGGTAAAGGAACAGGAATTGGAATATTAATACCAACTTGGCCAACAAGTACTTCTCTTCTAAATTTAGTAGCAGATGCCCCACTTGATGTGAAGATAGAAGTTCCATTCCCAAACATATTATTATTAATAATATCTAAGGCTTCATTTAATGTTTTAGGCTCTAAAAGTGAAATAACAGGTCCGAAGATTTCTTCTTTATAAATACTCATATCAACTTTAACATCTCTAAATACAGTAGGACCAACCCAGTTTCCATTTGGATAATCTTCAACTGTAGCTCCTCTTCCATCTAATACTAAGTTAGCACCTTCATCTACACCTTCTTGAATTAATCTTTCAACTTTTTCTTGAGCTTTTTTAGTAATAAGTGGACCATAATCAGCACTTTCATCATCCCAAACACCAGGTTTTACTTTTTTTAATCTTTCTACTAATTCAGGAATCCATTCTTTTGAAGATCCTACAAATAAAGCAACAGATATAGCCATACATCGTTGCCCAGCTGCTCCCATTGAAGCTCCAACAAGTGCATTAATTACATTCTCTTTATTTGCATCTGGCATAATTACCATATGGTTTTTAGCTCCTACTAAAGCCTGTGCTCTTTTTAAATTAGCAGTTGCACGTGAATAAATATATCCTCCTACTGCAGGGCTTCCTACAAATGAGTATGATCTAACTAAATCATGATCTAATAACATATCAACTTGTTCTTTTTGTCCATGAACAACTTGTAGGATATTTTTAGGAGCTCCCGCTTCATATAAAAGTTCTGCTAATCTTAAAGCAGTATTTGGAACCATTTCAGAAGGTTTTAGAATAAATGCATTTCCTGCGACAATTGATAATGGAAACATCCATAAAGGAATCATTCCTGGGAAGTTAAAAGGTGTGATTCCTGCACAAACTCCAATCGCTTGTTTATATGAGTAAGTATTAACTTTATTTGCAACATTTTCAATTGTTTCACCCATTAAAAGAGTAGGAGCAGAACAAGCAAATTCAATTACTTCATAACCTCTTACTAAATCACCTTTTGCGTCAGCAAAAGTTTTTCCAGATTCTTTACATAAAATAGTAGCCAACTCTTCCATATTTTCTTTTACAAGCGCTTGATATTTAAGCATTACTCTAGTTCTTGTCATTACCGGAGTAAATCTCCATAATAAATATGCTTGATGAGCTTTTTGCACAGCTTCATCTATTTCTTCTTTTAACATACACGGAACTTTTCCAATAACTTCATTTGTTAGAGGTGATACCATATCTACAAACTGAGTAGATTTACTTTCAACTAATACTCCATCTATTAACGCTTTAATTACATTACTCATTTTTTTCCCTTTAATTTAATTTAATTTCTGAAATCTTTACTGGTCTATTTTCAGTTAAAGATTTCATAGCCGCTTGTGCTGCATATAATGTTTCTAAAGCATCATTGCAACCTGTTAGGGGTTCTTTATCTTCTAATATACATGAAATAAAATGTTCAGTTTCTTTAATATAAGCATACTTATATCTCTCTAACATTAGATACTGAGGTTTTTCTTCAATAACCCCATATCCTGTATAAATTTTTGCTTTTGATTGTAATTCATTTGAAGTTGTAACCATTCCTAGAGAACCATGTACTTCTATTCTTTGGTCATAACCATATAAAGCTCTTCTTGAATTATCAATTACACATAAAACACCATTTGAAAGTTTTACATTTAATGTTGCTGTATCAATATCATTAAACTCTTTAATTCTTGGATCAATTAATACAGCACCCATTGCGTAAACTTCTTCAATTTCTGCTCCAGTTAGATATCTTAACATATCAAAATCATCAACAGTCATATCAAAAAATAGACCTCCTGAGCTCTTTAGATATTCCAATGATGGAAAATCTGGATCTCTTGAAGTTATTTTTATAATTTGAGGTTCTCCTATTTTTCCTTTTAATACTGTGTCTCTTACAGAATTAAAATTATTATCAAACCTTTTATTTAATCCAACAAAAAATTTTGATTTAGAACTCTCAAGAACTTTCATTAAGTCTTTTATATCTTGTGGACGCTTAGACAAGTTTTCTTCACAAAATGTATGTTTATTCGCTTTTATACATGCAATTGAGATTCTTGTTAAATCGTCAATAGGTGTGCAAATATAAATAATATCAAGTAATTTATCTTTTAACATATTATTATAATCACTGTATTTCTCTCTAATTCCATACTTTTTAATCAATTTCTTTGCATTATCATTAAACTCAATGTCACATACAGCTTTTACTTTTGCACCTGGAATATACTCAGATATAAGTTGTAAATGCTCTTGTCCCATTCTTCCAAGACCAACAATACCAATTTTTAATATTTTCATAGAGAACCCTTTTTTTGTTTAAAATTTTATTTTATGCAAATAACTAGTAAACCTTTTTAATATAAACGCAATATATCCATTTAATTTTAAATTACCAATTAGACCAACTGCATTATTCTTTCCTAAATCTATTAATACTCCTTTCAGTTTTAATTCTTTTATAATAAATGTTTTATTTTTTAAAATATTTTTTAAATTTGAACTTAAAACTTCTGCTTGTTGATTTGCCATTTGAGCTGTTGGTAAATTATATTTACCTTCAGGACTTAGTGTTTGTGCTGCGTCTCCAATACAAAAAACATTAGAAAAATCATTTATTTGAAAATAATCATTTACAATATATTGATTTTTAATATTTACTTCAATATTGTTCTCATTTTTAATATTAATTGTACTTACACCTAAAACAAATAATGATAAGTCATAAAATATCTCTTCATTATTTGATAAGATTATTTTATTATCTTCTATTTGAGTAATAAATTCATTATGTACACAAGTAACATCAAAATTATTTAATACTTCTTTTGTTTTATTTATTAAGAAGTCATTATTTCCAGGTAAAATTGTTTTTTGCTGCTCTACTAAAGTAATTTTCATATCATTTGGACTGATATTATTATCTTTTATTTTTTGTGCTAATTCAATGGCAATTTCAACACCACTTAATCCAGCTCCTGCAATTACAATATTTATTTTTTTATTTTTTATTTTTAATAATGAATCAAAATCATTTTTAAAGTTTTTAATTACTTCAAGAAGTTTTATGTCCTTTTTATGAAAATCAAGATTTTTAATTTGTTTAGGAAAAAATGTTTTAGAACCATTTGAAATAACTAAATAATCGTATTTTAAAGACTCATTATCCATAAAAACTATATTATTCTCGAAATCAAGTTTAGTAACAGTTTTATTTATATAATTAAAATTTTTTTTCTTTGAATAGTTTTCATACTTAAAAATAAGATCATCTAAAAGTATTTGACCACCTAAATACCTATGAATTTCAGTTTGTTCTATATGATATTTATTTTCATCTATTAAAGTAATAGTAAATTTACTTTCAAGTTTATTGATTAAAGTTGTACCTGCATAACCACCACCAATAATAATTAGCTCTTTTTTCATTATTTATCCTATAAAGTTTAGATAACTATAAAAGATTTTTAACAATTTTACAATACTTTTATAGATTGTAGATAAAATAAGGCAATATATGTAACTTTTATACTCATAAAATAACAAAATTCTAATTGTAATATCAAAAAAATAAGAATTGTTTATTTATGTTACATAACTACACATGTTTAAAGATTTTTTCTATATTTTGAACAAATGATATTCAATTGCTACTCTTTTGATTTAGAATTGGAATGTAGAAAGACAAATTAAAGGAGTCTATTATGTTAAAGAAAATTGTGTGTGGTTTATTATGTGCATCAAGTTTAATCATGGCTAAAGATATAAACATTGCTGTTATAACGCATGGTGCAGATACAGATACATTTTGGTCTGTTGTTAAAAATGGTGTTAACAACGCAGAAAAAGATATGGGAGTTAATGTAAATTACAGAAATCCTGCCTCTGGAGATTTAACTGAAATGGCAAGACTGATTAATTCAGCAATTGCGAAAAGACCAGATGGTCTAGTTGTTTCAATTCCAGATTCTGATGCTTTAGGTGGAGCTATTAAAAAAGCGATTAAATTAGGAATTCCAGTTATTACAATTAACTCAGGTGGAGATTTTGGTAAATCAATTGGAACATTAATGCATATTGGACAGTCTGAGTACGATGCTGGATTGCAAGCTGGTAAAAGAGCAAAAAAAGCAGGTGTAAAATCTTTTTTATGTGTAAATCATGAAATTACAAATGTATCATTAGAAAAAAGATGTCAAGGTTTTGCAGATGCATTAGGTGTTAAAAATAATATGTTAGATGTAAATACTGATCCTTCTGAAATTGAGAGAAAAGTTAAACCTAAATTAAAAAATGTTGATGCTGTTTTAACACTTGGACCAACAGGTGCAAGTCCAACAATGAAAGCAATTAAAAAAGCAAGATTAGGTAAGCATACTTATTTTGTTACTTTTGATGTTAGTAAAGATATTTTAAAAGGTATTAAAAGTGGAGTAATTGATTTTGCAATTGATCAACAACAATATTTACAAGGTTATATGCCAATTGTTGTATTAACTCAAATGGCTAAATATGGAGTTTTACAAAGTGGTGATATTAACTCAGGACCTGGATATATTACAAAAGCAAATGTTTCTAATGTAGAAAAATACGCTGGTAAATATAGATAAAAATATTTGAAATACAAAACTAGGGTTTCCCTAGTTTTATAAAGGGTAAAAAATGGTAGATGAAAGAATAAGTGAAGAATCGTTTTTTTCAAAGGTTTTTAAAAAACCAGAGTTTACTTCAGTTGTTGGAGTTATAGGTGTATTTTTAGTTTTTTTTGGAATTGCTGATGAATCAATGTTTAGGCTTGAGGGTGTTTTATCTTGGACTGAACAAGCTGCCTTAATTGGAATACTAGCAGTTGGAGCTTGTTTATTAATGATTGGTGGAGAGTTTGATTTATCAGTTGGTTCAATGATTGGATTTTCAGGAATAATAATGGCAATCATGACAGTAGAGTATGGATTTCCCGCATGGATTTCAATTACGACAGCTTTTGTAATAGCTTGTGGAATTGGTTTTATAAATGGTTATATCGTTGTTAAAACAAAATTACCTTCATTTATTGTTACTTTAGCTTCTTTATTTGTACTAAGAGGATTAACAGTTGCAGTTTCAAGACTTTTAACAGATCAAACTTTAGTTGGTGGTGTAAAAGAAGCCGCAGAAGGTGACTGGATAGCATCGTTATTTGGTGGAGAAGCTTTTACTTCTGTATTTATTTACTTGGGGAATATGGGAATTATTGATACTTTTGATGACGGTACACCTGTTGTTACTGGTATAAAAATGTTATTAGTATGGTGGTTTGGACTTACTATTGTAGGTGTTGTTATTTTAAGATTAACAAAATATGGAAACTGGATTTATGCTACGGGTGGAGATGAACAAGCTTCTAAAAATATGGGAGTTCCAACTGATAAAGTAAAAATTCTATTATTTATGGGAACAGCATTCTGTGCTACTGTATTTGCTGCTTGTCAAGTTTTTGATTATGGTTCAGCTGATGCACAAAGAGGTTTATTAAAAGAATTTGAAGCAATTATTGCAGTTGTTATGGGGGGAGCCTTATTAACAGGTGGTTATGGAACAGTTATTGGAGCATCTTTAGGAGCTTTAATTTTTGGAATTGTTAATATTGGAATTTCTTATACTTCAATTGATAGTGATTGGTTTAGAGTATTTTTAGGTCTGATGTTACTTGCTGCTGTTATGTTAAGTAATAGTGTTAGAAAAAAGATTATGAGAAGCTAAAATGAAAAAACCTATTATTCAAATTAAAGATGTAACAAAACATTTTGGGAATATTATTGCTTTAAATGGAATATCTATGGATTTATATCCAGGTGAAGTAATGTGTTTATTAGGTGACAATGGTGCTGGAAAATCAACGCTAATTAAGACTTTGGCAGGTGTTCATGCAAAAACATCAGGTGTATATAAAATTGATGGTGTTGATATAGTAAATCCAAGTCCTGAGAAATTATTAAATGCAGGAATTGCTACTGTTTATCAAGATTTATCAACTATTCCATTAATGTCAATTTCAAGAAACTTCTTTTTAGGAAGAGAAGATGTAATTGAAAAAAAATGGGGCCCCTTTAAATTCTTGGATTTTAAAAAAGCTGACAAAATTGCATTTGATGCGATGAGAGAAATTGGTATTAATATTAGAGAAGCTTCACAAGCTGTTGGAACACTTTCAGGTGGTGAGAGGCAATGTCTTGCAATTGCTAAAGCCGTTTATTTTGGAGCAAAAGTATTAATTTTAGATGAGCCTACATCTGCTTTAGGTGTTGCTCAATCTTCTATGGTATTAAAATATATTTTACAAGCACGTTCAAAAGGATTAGCTGTAATTTTTATTACTCATAATGTATATCATGCTTTTGCAGTTGGAGATAGATTTACTATTTTAAACAGAGGTCAAACATTTGGAACATATGATAAATCAGGTGTAACAGTTGCTGAACTACAAGAAAAAATGGCTGGTGGAAAAGTAATTCAAGATTTAAGTGAAGAGTTAGGTGAAGACTCTAAAAATCTATAAAAGGAAAAGTGTATGGCAACAATTAGATTAACAGTAGGTCAAGCTATTGTAAAATATTTAAATAATCAATATATACAAACATCAAAAGGCCAAGAGAAGTTAATTAATGGAGCTTTTGGAATTTTTGGGCATGGAAATGTAACTTGTATTGCTGAAGCTTTATATGATATTAAAGACGAATTCCCTACTTATAGAGGACAAAATGAACAAGCAATGGCTTTAGCTGCTATTGCTTATTCAAGGGTTAAAAACAGAGAGCAAATTATGCTTGTTACTACATCCGTTGGACCAGGTGCCACAAACATGATAACAGCAGCTGGTGTTGCATATACAAATTCATTACCTTTATTAATGTTAAGTGGAGATGTATTTAATTCAAGACTTCCTCATCCTGTTTTACAGCAAGTTGAAGTTGAGAGTGACTCAACAAGTTCTGCTAGTGATTGTTTTAAGCCAATAGTTAAGTACTGGGATAGAATAACTCATCCTGCGCAAATTATGCAGTCTTTTCCTCAGGCAATAGCTATGATGATGGATCCACGAACTTGTGGTCCTGCTTATATAAGTGTTTGTCAAGATACTCAAAGCTTAGCTTATGATTATGAAGAAACATTTTTTAAGAAAACTATTCACAAAATGGCAAAACCAAGAGCTGATAAAAATGAAATAAATGAAGCTATCAAAATAATTAAAAATGCAAAAAGACCTGTGATAATTGCAGGTGGAGGGGTTTTATTTTCTAAAGCTAGAGATGAGGTAAATGTTTTAGCACTTCAATGTAATATTCCTTTTGGAACTACAGTTTCAGCAAAAACAGCTTTTTTAGCCCAAGATGAGCTAAATATAGGTCCTGTTGGAGTATCTGGAACTAAAGCAATTAATTCTTTAATAAATAAAGCAGATGTAATTATAAATATAGGTACGAGGTTACAAGATTTTACAACTGGATCTATGAGTATATTTAAAAATAAAGAAGCAAAATTTGTTTCAATTAATACTTCAAGATTTGATGCTACTAAGCATACAAGTTTATCTGTTGTAGGTGATGCAAAAGAGACTTTAATAGAATTAATTGAGGGTCTTAAAGATTATAAAGCAGATGAAAAATTAATAATAGAAGCAAAAGAAAATAAAAAAAGATATTTAGAATTTGTAGAAAATAAAATTAATGAAAAAAATCAAATCACTTCATATGCAAATATTGTAGGTGCTATTAATAAATTAGTAAGTCCAAAAGATAGATTAATCGCAGCAGCTGGTGGATTACCAGGTGAAATTAATACTATTTGGCAGAGTCTTGGAATTAACACTATTGATAATGAATATGGTTTTTCTTGTATGGGTTATGAAGTATCAGGTGGATATGGATCAGCTATTGCAAATAAAGAAGGCCAAAACATTGTATTTACAGGAGATGGTTCTTATATGATGTTAAATTCTGAGATATATTCTTCTGTTTTATCTGGTGATAAAATGATAATTATTGTTTGTGATAACCAAGGATATGCAGTAATCAATAGATTACAAATTAATCAAGGGGCCAAGCCTTTTAATAATTTAATTGAAGATTGTAAATTAAAAGATAAAGCTTTTGGTGTTGATTATGTACAGCATGCCAAAGCTATGGGTGCAAATGCTGAGTATGTAGAAAAAATAGAAGATTTAAAAGAGGCTTATTTAAGAGCCGTTGAATCTGATAAAACGTATTTAATTCATATTGAAGTTTCAAAATATAACTGGACAGAAGATTCAGATGCCTGGTGGGAAGTTGGAGTTCCAGAAGTAAATGAAAAAGAAAGTATTAGAAAAGCTAGAGAAAATTATGAAGTAAACGTAAAAGAACAAAGAAAAGGAGTATAAATGGAAGTAAAACTAGCAACAGCGCCAATTGCCTGGACAAATGACGACTTACCTCAATTAGGAGGAGATACTCCTTTAGACGTATGTTTAAAAGAACTAAGAGAATCTGGGTTTATAGGGACTGAACTTGGAGGAAAATTTCCTCAAGATAAAGAAGAATTAAAACAAGTTCTTTTAAAATATGATTTAGAACTAGCAGGTGGATGGTTCTCTGGTAATTTATTAGTTGATTCACTTGAAGATGAAATCAAAAGATTAGATAAAGAAATAGATAAACGATTATATGTAAATTGTAATATTGTTGTTTATTGTGAGTGTTCAAATACTATTCAAGGAAATCAAGAAATTGCATTAAGTAAAAAACCTGTTTTATCTAAAAATGAAATGAAAGAATTTGCATCTGATTATACAAAATTATTTTTTCATGCAAAACAAAGAGGTGTAGTTTTAGCTTATCACCATCATATGGGAACAATTATTCAGAATTCAGATGAAATTGACATGTTTTTATCTTTTTGTGATGATGAAGTTGGTTTAGCTTATGATTCAGGGCATATGTATTTTGCAGGTGCAAATCCCTTAGAAGAAATCAAAAAACATAAAAATAGAATATCTCATGTACATTTTAAAGATGTAAGAGAAGATGTAAGAGCTTTGGTTATAAAAAATGATGAAAGTTTTTTAGATTCAGTTTTAAAAGGTGTTTATACAGTTCCAGGTGATGGAGTAATTGACTTTGAGCCAATTATTGATGTTTTAAGAGAGATTAATTATAAGGGTTGGATAGTTGTAGAAGCTGAACAAGATCCAAAAATAGCTAATCCATTAGAGTATGCAAAAAAAGCATATTCATATTTATCAAAAATTATATAAGGGCCTATTATGAAAGAATTAGGAATTGGAGTAATCGGAATGGGTTGGATGGGTGAAGCTCATTCGAATGCATATAATAGCATACAAGCAAAATTTTCTCAAATTAATGTAAAACCTAACTTAATTATTTGTAGTGAAATAATAGAAGAACGTGCAAAAGCAGCAAAAGAAAGATTTGGTTTTGAAAAATATACAACAGATTGGAAAAAAGTAGTTGAAGATCCTGCTGTTGATATTGTAGATATTACAGCACCAAATTCATTACACTTAGAAATGATTAAATATTGTATTAAACATAAAAAACATATAAATTGTGAAAAACCAGTAGGGGCTTTTCCTGATGATACTATAAAAGCTTATGAGTTAGTTAAAGATTATGAGAAAGAGACTTTTGTGGGATATAACTATAGATGGTCTCCACTTGTTCAAGAAGCTAAAAAACTAATAGAAGAGGGTACTTTAGGAGAACTTAGACATTTTAGAGGAAGATTCTTTTCTTGTTATGCAGCTGATGAATTAGGTTTTTATTCTTGGCGCTTTGAAAAAGAAAATGGCCATGGAGCTTTAACAGACATTATGTCTCATGCTGTTGATATGGCTATTAATTTAATGGGTGAAGTAAAAGAAGTTCAAGGGGTAATGGATACTTTTATAAAAGAGCGTCCAATTGCACCTGCTGGAGCTTCTCATTATGCTAAGGGCTCAAAAGATGATGAAATGAAAGCTGTTACTAATGATGATTATGTAAATGCAATTGTGAAGTTTAAAAATGGAGCAAGAGGTTATATTGATTCATCAAGAGCTTTTTATGGTCCAACATCTGAAATGACATTTGAAGTTCATGGATCTAAGGGAAGTATTAAATGGAACTTTGAAGAGATGAATACTATGCATTTATATACTCATGATGAAAATGGAAAGAATGGTTATAAAAAAATATATTCTTCGCCTGAGTATTCAAATCATGGTAATTTTAATCCATCAGATGGTTCAGGATTAGGATATGAAGATTTAAAAGCAATTGAAGTATCAAATTTTTTAAATGTAATAGCTAATAAAGATAATAGTAAAAAAGTTAATTTTGAAGATGCAAAAAATGTTGCATTAGTATTAAATGCAATTATTGAATCTAATGAAAATAAAACTGTAGTAAATTTATAAGGATAAAACATGGCTGAAAAGAAAAAACTAAGAAGTTTAAGATGGTTTGAAAAAGATGATTTAAGAAGTTTTGGCCACAGATCTCGAGTTAATCAAATGGGATATGAGCCAGAAGAGTATATCGGAAAACCTATTATTGCAATTATTAATCCTTGGAATGAATTTAATACTTGTCATACTCATTTTCCTCAAAGAGTTGAAGATATTAAAAGAGGAATTCTTCAAGCTGGAGGTTTTCCAGTTGAAATACCAGTTTTAAGTTTAGGTGAGCAGTTAATTAAACCAACTTCAATGATGTTTAGAAATTTTTTAGCTATGGAAGTGGAAGAAGTTTTAAGAGCACATCCTGTTGATGGATGTGTTGTTATGGGAGGTTGTGATAAAACAACTCCTGGTGTTTTAATGGGAGCTATTTCTTTTAATATTCCTACTGTATATATGCCAGCAGGTGCAATGCTTGGTGGAAATTATCAAGGTAAAGTTGTAGGATCTGGTACTGATGTATGGAAAGTATGGGATGAGAAACAAGCGGGGAATGTAAGTGAGTGTCAATGGAGAGCTTTAGAGTTTGGAATTGCTAGATCTGCTGGGACTTGTATGACTATGGGAACGGCTGCTACTATGATGATAATGGCTGAAACTTTGGGATTTGCTTTGCCTGGATCTTCTACTATTCCAGCTGTTGATTCTTCTCATGTAAGAATGGCGCGAAATTGTGGAATTCAGATATTAGAATTAGTAAAACAAGATTTTAAACCTCAAGATATGCTTACAAAAGAATCTTTTGAAAATGCAATTGTTGTTTTAAATGCAATTGGTGGTTCAACAAATGGAATTATACATTTAGTAGCAATGGCTAAACGAGCTAATATTGATATTACTTTAGAAGATTTTGAGAGAATTTCAAATGATGTCCCTTTGATTTTAAATTTAAAACCTTCAGGGGCATATGTAATGGAAGATTTTTATTATGCTGGTGGAACTAATGCTTTATTTACAGAACTTAAATCAAAATTACATAATATAAAAACTGCAAACTTAAAGAGTTTTTATGAAAATATTGAAAATAGCGTTAATTATAATGATGAGGTAATTATGAGCCTTGATAATCCTCTTAATCCTCTAGGTTCAATTGCAGTTTTAAGAGGTAACTTAGCTTTAAATGGTGCAATTATTAAACAAACTGCTTGTGAAGAACGCTTACTAAAACATACAGGAAAAGCTTTAGTTTATTCAGATATTAAAACGCTAAAAGAAGAAATAGATAATGAAGATTTAGATGTAGATGAAAATACAGTTTTGATTTTACAAAATGCCGGTCCAATTGGAGCTCCAGGAATGCCAGAATGGGGACAATTACCAGTTCCTAAAAAACTTTTAAAACAAGGAATTACTGATATTGTAAGAATTTCAGATGCAAGAATGAGTGGAACATCATATGGAACTTGTGTTTTACATGTTTCACCTGAGTCTTATATAGGTGGAAACTTAGGACTTGTTAGAACTGGTGATATGATTCATTTAGATGTAAAAAATAGAATTATTGAAGTTTTATTATCTGATGAAGAATTAGATAACAGAAGAGAAAAATATATACAAGAAAAAAGAGATTACTCAAGCGGATATACACACTTATATACTCAAAATGTAACACAAGCACATGAAGGTTGTGATTTTGGGTTTTTGGCACGTGGTAATAGAGCAGGCTTAGAGCCTAAAATATTTTAAGGAAAACTAATGATAAATATAGGAATTTTAGGCGCTGGAAGAATAGGGAAGATTCATGCAGCAGCTGTTAAAAATTATAATAATGTAAACTTAAAAAGTATAGCAGACCCTTATTTAGATGAAAAATGGGCAAAAGACTTAGGAATTGAGAATTTATATAAAAATGTTGAGGACATTATTAATGATGAAAGTATTGATGCTGTTTATATTTGTACACCAACTGATACACATTCAGATTTAATTATTAAATGTGCTTTAAAAGGTAAAGCAATATTTTGTGAAAAACCTGTTGATTTAGATATTAACAAAATATTAGAAGTTAAAAAAGTATTAGATAAAACAAAAGTATTATTCCAAATTGGATTTAATAGACGATTTGATTCTAACTTTAAAAAACTAAAACAATTAGTTGATAATGGCGAATTAGGAAATCTTATTACTTTAAAAATAGTATCAAGAGATCCAAGTGCTCCACCATTAGAATATGTTGAAGCTTCAGGAGGATTATTTTTAGATATGACTATTCATGATTTTGATATTCTTAGATTTATCTCAAATGAAGAAGTTGAAGAATTAAATGTGAACGCAGGAAATTTTGTAAGTAATTTTGGTGATAAAGATATAGATACCGCAATGATTCATTTAAAATTAAAATCAGGTGCTTTTGCATTAATTGAAAATTGTAGAGTAACAACATATGGTTATGACCAAAGAGTAGAAGTTTTTGGTACAGAATCTAATATTAAATTTGAGAATATTTTTGAAGATTGTGTTGTTAAAACAGGAGCTAATGGGACTTCTTATGGGAAACCTTTGGATTTCTTTTTGGAGAGATATTCAAAAGCTTATGAAAATGAAACATTTGCTTTTGTTCAATCTTTAAAAAATAATACTAAATCTGTAGTTGGAATAGATGATGCTTTAGAATCTGCTTTATTAGCAGTTGCTGCTAAAAAATCTTATGATGAAAATAGAGTAGTAAAAATCAATGAAATTAGACAAGAATTTAATATAGGAGAAAAATAATGAAAATGTACAATGATTATGGTTTATATATTAATAATGAATGGGTTAAAGGGGATAAGGGTGAATTTGATGTAATTAATCCTTATGATGAATCTGTTATTGGACAAGCTCCAATTGCTTCAACTGATCAGGTGACTTTATGTATTGATTCTTCGATGAATGCTTTAAAAGAATGGAATGAGATGCATTCTTGGGATAGAGCAGCTAAGATATTAAAAATTGCAGATAATTTAAAAGCTAATGAAGATGATATAGCAAGAACTATTTCTTTAGAAACAGGTAAACCGCTGTCTCAGGCAAAAAGAGAAGTTGTTTTATCAATTGACCAATTTATTTGGTTCTCTGAGCAAACTAAAAGAATATATGGAAAAACTATTCAAAGTAGAAACCCAAATACTAGCGTTAAAGTTGAATATAGTGCAATAGGTACAGTTGCAGCATTTTCTTCTTGGAATTTCCCTATTTTATTAATGGCTAGAAAACTAGCACCTGCTTTAGCTGCTGGTTGTCCTATGATTTTAAGATCAACTGATGTAGCTCCTTTAACAGGAATGAAATTAGTTCAAGCTTGTCATGATGCCGATCTTCCAAAAGGTTTAGTATCTTTTCTTTGTGGAAGTGCTAGAGTTCTTAGTCCTAGAATTATGAACGATCCTCGTGTTAGAAAATTATCACTTACAGGTTCAACAGAAGTAGGGAAGAAACTAATTGAATCATCTGCAATTACTTTGAAAAAAGTAACAATGGAATTAGGTGGACATGCTCCTGTTATTGTGCACGCTGATGCAAATATTAAAGAAGCAGCTATTCTTTGTGCAGCTGTTAAATTTGCAAATGCAGGACAAGTTTGTGTATCTCCTACAAGATTTTATATTCATGAAAGTAAAATGGATGAGTTTTGTGAAACAATGGTTTTAGAAGTTGAAAAACATGTTTTAGGTTCTGGTTTAGATGATAAAACTACAATGGGACCTTTGGTTCATTCAAGAAGAAGAGATGAAATAGAAGTATTTATTAAAAAAGTACATGAACAAGGTGGAACAATTTTAACAGGTGGAAAAAGACCAGAAGGTTTTGATAAAGGTTTTTTCTTTGAGCCTACTGTTATAAGAGACTTACCTAATACATCCTTTTTATTATGTAATGAGATATTTGGACCAATTGCTTTAGTTCAAAGTTTTAAAACATATGATGAAGTTATTAAAAAAGCTAATTCAACCGAATATGCTTTAGCATCTTATACTTTTACTACATCGCTAAAACTTGCAAATAAAACATCTAATGATTTAGTTTCAGGAATGGTTGGTGTAAATTCATTTGCCCTAGCTGCTGCAGAAGTTCCATTTGGGGGAATTCAAGCTAGTGGATTTGGAAGAGAAAGTGGTGAAGAAGGAATGTATGAATACATGAATTCTAAAATAATTACTACACAATTTGCCTAAGTTTTATTATGAAAAATCATAAATTAATACAAAAATGGACAAATAAACAAACAAGCTTAAATGCTTGGTTGTCTATTCCTGAAGCTTTTTCTGCAGAAATAATGGCGCATACTGGTTTTGATTCAATTACTATTGATATGCAACATGGTGTTAATGATTATTTAAAAACTGTTGATATGCTAAGAGCTATTAATACAACAGATACTGTAACAATGGTAAGAGTTCCTTGGTTAGATCCAGCTCACATTATGAAGATTTTAGATGCAGGTGTTAATGGAATTATTTGTCCAATGATAAATAATAAAAAAGAAGCCCAAAAATTAGTTGAATATTCATATTATCCTCCTTTTGGAAAAAGAAGTTTTGGTCCCATAAGAGCTAAGTATGTTTATGAAGGTAATTATGCAAAAGTAGCAAATGAATCTTTATTAATTATAGCAATGATTGAAACTAAAGAAGCCTTAGATAATTTAGATGAGATTTTAAGTGTTGATGGGATTGATGCTGTTTATATAGGTCCTGCTGATTTATCTTTTAATTTAGGATATGAGCCTAAATTTGATCAAGAAGAGCCATATGTACTTGAAAAAATAAAATATATATTAAAAACCGCAAAAAAACATAATAAATTTGCAGGTATTCATAATGCAAGTGTGGAATATGCTTTAAGAATGAAAAATTTAGGTTTTGATTTTGTAACAGTAGGTTCTGACGCAAATTTTATTATAAAAGCTGCTTCAGAAGTTGTATCAAGTTTTAAAAATAGCAAAATAGAAGAAGGTTCTTCTTATTAATTTTTATAAAGTAATACTTTTATAAAAGTATTACTTTTGCTAACATTAAGAATGAGAAAAAACCTACTATATCAGTAACAGTTGTTAATAAAACTGTACTTCCTACAGCTGGATCTATATCATATTTTTTTAATAATAAAGGAATTGATGCTCCAAAAAAGCCAGCAGAGAAAAGATTAATCAGCATAGATATTGCAATTACTAAACCTAATAATGGAATATTAAACCATAAATATGCAATTACACCCATAATAGATGCGAATAAAAATCCATTAAACAAAGATATTAAAACTTCTTTTTTAATTGCATTTTTTGCATTCTCTAAATCAATGTCACCTAGAGCCATTTGTCTAACCATTACTGTTAGTGTTTGCGTTCCAGCATTTCCGCCCATAGAAGCTACGATAGGCATCAATATAGCTAATGCTACATAAGATTGAATTGTTTCTTCAAAATACCCAATTACAAGTGAAGCTAATATAGCTGTAAAAAGATTTAAGAATAACCAAGAAGCTCTTTTTTTAGCTGTAGTAGAAATTCTGTCTTCATGTTCATATTCTTCATCAACACCAGCTAATTGGTACATTTGTTCAGTTGCATTATCTTCAATTACATCTAAAATATCATCTGCGGTAATTCTTCCTATTAACATTCCGCCATAAGCAACTACTGCAATAACAGATAAATCATATTGTTCAAAATCTTTAGCTACTTCATCTATATGATCATCATCATTTACTTTAAAAGCTTTAAATTTGTTTTCTTCATGTGTTTTTATAATTTCTTCATATGTTTTATCAAAATCATAAATAATTAAATCTTCTAAAGGTATAGAAGCTAATAATATTTTATCATCATTAATAATAAAAACTTGATGAATATTTTCCAGTTCATCATTAGCTTTTGCTTTTTTTAAAAATGATATAGATTCACCAATAGTATCTTTAATATTTGCAGAAAATAGTTCTGTTTGCATATACGAACCAGCTTCATCTTCATCATATCGTTTTAACCATTTAATTTCTTCTTGATCTTCTTCTTCTAAACCATCAAAGATCTCTTTTGCTTTTATTTGATTTATTTCTTCTAATTCTTGAATAATATCTGTTTGATCATCTGATTCAAGTTCATCTAATGCACCTGATAGTTTCTTAGAAGATAATTCTTCATAAGCATTTTCTCTTAGATTCTCTGGAAGTTCTAATAAAACTTCACCTAGAATATCTTCAGGTAAAGATTTTAAAACTCTAATAAATTCTTCTTTTGAATCATTTTCTATTTTTTTTAATGAGTTCGCAATATCTGAAGGGTGTAAGTCTTCAAAGGTATTTAATAAAACTTCTGGGTCTCTTATTATATTTTCATTAAACATAAGTTCTCCTAATTAGAAAGTATTGAATGTTTTTCTATATTTTTTAAGTTTAAAATATTTACATCTTTTTTAGATACTGTTGATAAAAGTTCTTTTGCTAATATTTTTGTTTTTTTCATAAATATTCTTTTATTCTTACCTTTTAATTTTGTTTTTGTAATTCTAACTACTTTAAAAGGATTTAAAGGTCTTCCGTTTTTATATAATCCAAAGTGTAAGTGGGGACCTGTACTTCTTCCTGTACTTCCCACATATCCAATTAAAGTACCTTGGCTTACACGTGATCCTCTTTTAAGTCCAGATTTAAAACCTTTCATATGTGCATATAAAGTTAAGTATCCATTTTTATGTTTGATTTTAATAACATTTCCATATCCACCTTTTTTACCTCTAAAAGTAATTCTTCCAGCTGCTGATGCATAAATATTTCTTCCTCTTGGAGCTGCTAAATCTACTCCTAAATGAGCTCTATATCTTTTTAATATAGGATGCCATCTTTTTTTTGTAAATTTAGATGAAATTCTTCTATACTTTAATGGTATTTTGAAAAAGTATGATGTTAAACTTTTTGCTTTATCATTATAATATTTTCCATCATTAACATTTTTAAAAATAAAGAATTGTCTTTTATTAACTTCAATTAAAGCAGCTAATAATTCTGGTGTTCCAAAATATTTACC
The DNA here is from genome assembly GCA_013215985.1 of Campylobacteraceae bacterium. GTDB lineage: Bacteria > Campylobacterota > Campylobacteria > Campylobacterales > Arcobacteraceae > NORP36. The sequence goes on along the minus strand of JABSOL010000009.1, from coordinate 7,275 downwards.
TTCTCTAATTTTTTGTTTATATTTTAAAACTAAATTATCACCTTTTTGAATACCTCTAAAGTTTACACTCTTTTGGTAAGCTCTTATAAATTCATTTGCTAATAATTTATTGTTTGTTGAATCTAAAATATCTTGATAAGGCGAATATTTAATTTTTAAAGCAATTGTTTGTTCAACTTCTTGATATGATATAGGTGAAAACTTTAAAGAATATTCATTTTTAACTTTTGTAATATGAATTTGTAATTCTTCAGAAACAGGAATTAAAACTTGTTTAATTTCATTATCTTCATTATACATAACTGTATACTCAATTCCAGCTCTAATTTCAGCTAAGAACTCCTTATCCTGGTTGTCTTTGTCAAAATATAATTTTTTAGGAATATTGTTTTTTTCCAAAAATACTAAAAAACTTTCACCTTGAGGCCAGACTAATGTTTTCACTTCATTTGCATAAAATGATGATAATAATAAGCTTAATACTAATAATAATTTCAAATTGACTCTTTTTAATTTTAATAATACATATTATACCAAATAATATTTAAAAAATTATTTCCACAATGAGTCATTTTAGAACAAATATATAATTTATAGTGAAACAATATATAATATTTTAATTAATTAAAACATTTTTTAAATTTATCTTTGATATAATCGCCTTATCTTATAAAATACTAAGGTCGAAAATGCAAAAAGAAGAGATGAATTTACAAGAGGTGGCGTTAGCACATTCTTTAACACTTGAAGAATTTGATAACATTAAAGCGATTTTAGGAAGAGATCCCAACTATGTTGAAATTGGAATTTTCTCTGCTATGTGGTCTGAGCACTGCTCATATAAGTCAAGCAAAAAGTATTTAAATGGTTTTCCAACTAAAGCACCATGGGTTATTCAAGGTCCTGGTGAAAATGCTGGAGTAATTGATATTGGTGATGGTTATGCTGCTGTTTTTAAAATGGAATCACATAATCATCCTTCATTTATAGAACCTTATCAAGGGGCTGCTACTGGTGTTGGTGGAATTTTAAGAGATGTATTTACTATGGGAGCACGTCCAATTGCTAATATGAATTCAATTAGATTTGCTTCTATTGAAGGTAATAGTGAAACAGCTAAAAAACATAGATTCTTATTACGTGGTGTTGTATCTGGTATTGGTGGATATGGTAACTGTATGGGTGTTCCTACTATTGGTGGTGAGACTACATTTGAAGAGTGTTATGCTGGAAACAATCTTGTTAATGCATTTACGATAGGACTTGCAAAAAAAGATGAGATATTTTTAGGTCTTGCAGAAGGTCTTGGAAATCCTGTTATGTATGTAGGAAGTAAGACTGGACGAGATGGTTTAGGTGGAGCTGTTATGAGTTCTGCTGCTTTTACTGAAGATAATGAGTCTAAGAGACCAACTGTTCAAGTTGGAGATCCTTTTACAGAAAAATTATTATTAGAAGCTTGTTTAGAATTATTTAAAGAAGATTATATTATTGGTATTCAAGATATGGGAGCAGCAGGTCTTACTTCTTCATCATTTGAAATGGCTGGACGATCTGGCTCTGGAATGATTATGCATTTAGATAAAGTTCCTTCAAGAGAAGAAGGAATGACTCCTTACGACTTTATGTTAAGTGAATCACAAGAGAGAATGTTAATTTGTGCTAAAAAAGGTTGTGAAGATAAAATTATCGAAATCTTTGAAAAATGGGAATTAGATGTAGCTGTAATTGGTGAAGTTACTAATACTGGTAAAATGGAATTATTTTGGCATGACGAATTATGTGCAGAGATTCCTATTCAAGAATTAAGTGAACAAGCTCCTATTTTAGATAGACCAACTTCAAAACCTGAGTATTTAAATGAAATTGAAAATATTATTTTAGATAAAAATATTTCAAATCAAAAAGCTTTTGAAGATATGTTTAGTGATATGGAAATTGTAGATAAATCTTGGGTTTATAAACAATATGATTCTATGGTTCAAACTAATACTTTAAAAGGTCCTGGAACATTAGATGGTTCAAGTATTAGAATTAAAGAAACAGGAAAAGCATTAACTATGTCTGCTGATTGTAATACAAGACTATGTTATATTAACCCAGAATTAGGAGCTGCTGCTGCTGTTATGGAATCTGGTAGAAATGTAGCAATGACAGGTGCTGTTCCTAAGGCAATTACTGATTGTTTAAATTTTGGAAATCCTGAAAATCCTGAAGTTATGTGGCAATTTGCAGCTTCTTGTGATGGTATTAAATCTGCTTGTAAAGCACTAAATACTCCTGTAATTGGGGGAAATGTTTCTTTATATAATGAAACAAATGGAGTTGGAATATTTCCTACACCTTCAATTGCAACTGTTGGAATTAATGAAGATGCTAATAAAATTTTACCTTCTTGTATACAAGAACAAGGTAGTACTTTAATCTTATTAGGTGATACAAAATCTGAATTTGGTGCATCTTTATATATGAAAAAAATGTATGGAAAAATTGCAGGAATACATCCTGAAGTAAATTTTGAAAAAGAATTGGCTTTATGGAATACTGTAATTAAAGCTAATGAATTAGGACTTTTAAAATCTGCAAAAGATGTTAACTTAGGTGGAATTGCTATATCCTTAGCAAAAATGTCAGTTGTTGGTGCTAAAGGAGTAGAGGCTAGTATTTCTTTAGATGATTCAAAAGATATTTTCTCTGAGTCCTTATCACGGGCAATTGTAGAGCTTGATAAATCAAAAATTGATGAATTTATGAGTCTAAGTGCTGAGATGGGAATTTCATCTATGATTTTAGGTGAAGTAAAAGGTGATAATATAAAAATCAATGATATAAATATATCACTTGAAGTTGTCTCTGATACTTATTTTAATAAGTTTCAAAGAGTAATCGAACAAGATTTATAAAAAGCTAGGCTCAAAAGAGTCTAGCTTTTTTTTAATCAAAAAATACTTATAAATATATATTAAAAATACAGGATAATATTAAATGAGAGCATTAATTAGCGTAAGTGATAAAAGTGGTGTTGAAAATTTTGCAAAAGAATTAGTATCATTGGGTTATGAAATTATATCTACAGGTGGAACATATAAAAAACTTCAAGATGCAGGAATATCTGTTATTGAAGCAAATGAAGTTACAAAATTTCCTGAGTGTTTTGAAGGAAGAGTTAAAACATTAAATCCATATATTCATGGTGGTATTTTATTTAGACGAGATAAAGAATCACATTTAAAAGAAGCTAAAGAATTAGGTGTTGAATCAATTGATTTAGTATGTGTTAATTTATATCCTTTTAAAGCTACAATTGAAAAAACAAATGATTTTGAGGAGATTATTGAAAATATTGATATAGGCGGACCTGCTATGGTTAGATCTGCTGCTAAAAATCACGATAGCGTGATTATTATAACTGATGTACTTGATTATGATTTAGCTTTAAATAATTTAAAAAATAATACTAATACACAAGAGTTTAGAAGAGATTTAATGATTAAAGCTTATGAGCATACAGCTGCTTATGATTCTATGATTGCAAATTATATGAATAAAAGATTTAACAATGGAATGGGCGCTAAACAATTTATTGTAGGTGAAAAAGTATTTGATACTAGATATGGTGAAAACCCACATCAAAAAGGTGCTTTATATGAATTTGATAAACACTTATCAAAGAATTTCATCACTTTAAAAGGTGAAGCTAGTTTTAATAATATGGGAGATATCACAGGAGCTAGTAAAATTGCATCAGCATTTGGAGTAGCTAATGCTGTATGTATTGTAAAACATGGCAATCCTTGTGGATTTGCAATTAAAGATACTTTATTAGAATCTTATGTTGAAGCTTTAAAATGTGATCCTATTTCTGCTTTTGGTGGAGTAGTTGCAGTAAATGGAACAGTTGATTTAGACCTTGCTATTAAAATGAATGAAATCTTTTTAGAAGTTGTATTTGCAGCTGATTTTACAGAAGAAGCTGAAGTAGAGTTAAATAAGAAAAAAAGAATTAAGTTATTTAAACAAGGTAGAAAAAAAATAGAAATGTCTAATGATGAATTTAATTTTAAAATTTTAGATGGTGGTTTTGTATATCAAGATGCTGATAAAGTTGAAGATGACGAAGTAGTAAATTCTGAATTGAAATCAAAAAGATCTGCCAGTACTCAAGAAATAAAAGATATGGAAATTGCTTATAAATTAGCTTCTTTAACTAAATCAAATTGTGTAGTTTATGTTAAAAACTCTGCAATGGTTGCAGTTGGTATGGGTATGACTTCAAGGGTAGATGCTGCTAAAGCAGCTTTAAGAAAAGCAGAAGACTTAGGTATTGATGTAAGTGGATCAGTTCTAGCTAGCGAAGCATTTTTTCCTTTTAGAGACTCTATTGACGCTGCACAAGAAGCAGGTGTTAAATGTGTAATAGAACCAGGTGGTTCAATTAGAGATGAAGAAATTATTGCGGCTGCTGATGAATTTGGTATGGCTTTATATTTTTCAGGTAAAAGACATTTTTTACATTAGTATAAATACTAGTATTTGCTGATTATATGTGCTTTTTAGGAAATATTTTGGATATAATTAAACACTAATTTAAAGGGTTTTTTTGTTTCCAAAATATTTATTTTCAATTTTCATGTTATGTATATTAAGTACTTCTTCTTTTGCCCACCTTCAAAAAGTTACTTTACAATTATCTTGGTATTCTCAATTTCAATTTGCAGGTTATTATATTGCTAAAGAAAAAGGTTTTTATAGAGCAGTAGGACTTGATGTAGATATTATCCCTTATGAAAAAGATTTAAATCTTCTTCAAAAAGTTATAAATAAAGAGATTGATTTTTCAATAGCTAACCAATCTTTATTGTTAAATAGAAACAAAAATATTTCTGTTTTATATGCTTTATTCCAATCGTCACCTTACTCTTATCTTTCTTTAGATAAATCTAAAATAACAAATATAAAAGAAAGTGATTTATTTAAATCATTAAAACTAAATAGAATAAATACTTATAGTGATTACTTATTTACAAATAAAGATCTAATTGCATCTAATGAACAACTAGTTGATAACTTTAAAAAAGCTTCACTACGAGGTTGGAAGTATGCTTATTCTAATATTGAAGAAACTTCTATATTAATTTTGAACAAATATAATGAACAAAATTTAAATAAAGAATTATTAATTCAAGAAGCTTTGATATTAAAGAAATTGTCATATCTTTATTTTGATCCATTAGGTGAAATTAATTTTAAAATTCTAGAAAATGCAATTTTTTTAAATGAAAAAAAGAAAGTGAATAACATAAATTCATTTATATACAAATCTAATCATACAAATTTAGATTTTACGAAAGAAGAAATTAAATATCTTAAAACAATAAAGAATATAAATATGTGTATTATATCAAATGCTTATCCTTATAGTGATTTGGAAAATGGTAAGTTTATAGGTTTTGTGGCAGATTATATTTCAATGATTGAAAAAAAAATATCAATTAAATTTTCTTTGGTTAAAACAAACTCAATTAAAGAATTAAAAAATAATATTAAACTTAATAAATGTGATATTATTGCTTCATTATCAAAAACTGTGAATAGAGAAAAAATATTTAATTTTACACTTCCTTATTTAAAAGTTCCATTTGTACTAACTACAAAAAATACTGTTGTATATTTAGATGATTTATATTCATTGAAAAATGTAAAAATAAGTATTAAAAAAGGTTATTCTTTATTAGAAAAAATAAAAGTGATATATCCAAATATAGAATTTGTGGAAGTTAAAAGTATTGATGATGGTTTTAATAAAGTCCTTAATAGTGAGATATTTGGACACCTTGATTCTATCGCTTTAACATGGAAGTTATTACAAAGAACAAAATATATAAGACTTAAAATTTCAGGAAAACTAGAAAATACAAGAGATTTTTCAGTCGCAGTTCTAAAAAGTAATAAAATTTTATTTCATATTATTAATAAAACAATAATAAGTATTGATCCTCACATTACAAAAAATATATTAAATAAATGGATGACAACACAATATGAAAAATATATTGATTATAAATTAATAAGTGAAATTCTAATAATTGTTCTTATTATTTTTATATTTATTTTCTACATATTAATAAGTTTAATTAATAAAAATAAAAAACTTCAAAAAGAAATTGTTCAAAAAAATATTGAACAAGTATCAATGAATAAAGATTTAAGAGAAAAAGTAGATAAAGAAGTTAATAAAAACATTAGAAAAAATAAGATTTTGGCACAGCAAAGTAAATTAGCTTCAATGGGTGAAATGCTTGCTAATATTGCACACCAATGGAGACAACCATTAAATAATATTAATTTATTAGTTCATTTCCTAAGAGATAATTATGAAAATAAAGCATTTACTAAAAAAGATTTTTCTTCTTATGTGCATGATATATTTCTTCAAATATCTTATATGTCAAAAGTAATTGATGACTTTGGTGACTTTTTCAAACCAAATAGTCAATGTGAATTATTTGATTTAAAAAGTGTATTTAACAAAACACTTAGAATAATGTCTTCTCAGTTTATTAAAAATGATATTGAAGTTATTAAAGATATTGATGAAATTAAATTATTTACTTTAGAAAATGAATTGGTACAAGTTTTAATTAATTTAATAAATAACGCAAAATATGAATTATTATCATCTTCAATTGAGAAAAAATTAATTTTTGTAAGTGCTAAAAAAGATAAAGATAAAATCATTATAAAAATATCTGATAACGCTGGAGGAATAAATGAGGATATCATTAATAGAGTATTTGAACCTTATTTCACCACTAAAGAAGAGAATGAAGGCACAGGTATTGGTTTATACATGAGTGAAGAAATTATTAAAAAACATATGGATGGTATTATATTTGTTAATAATAAAGAATATGTATATGAAGGTATAAATTACATTGGTGCTACTTTTACAATTATACTGCCTATTAATGTTAATATTAATGTAAATATAGAAGTAGAAAATAAGGATAATATAGTTAGTTATTCAACTTGGAGAATGGAGTATCGACAGCAGGCAGCAAGCGAAAGTAAGCACAAGAAGGGAAAGAAAAAGCAGTACAGCTTATTTCCAACAACTTCAACACTTGGGGAGGCTGTTGATGAATTTATTGAATTACTTCCTCGCCTCAAGATGCACATCTTCATATGTTACCACCAGTGGAATGCGCATTCTACCTTCAGAGGAAACCTTGATGCAACAACAATCATCACAGGCGAAGATTACCAGAGAAACAT
>JABSOL010000107.1 GCA_013215985.1 Campylobacteraceae bacterium | reverse complement strand
CCACTGAGATTCTTTTATTTGGCCCTTTCACCGGGGGAAAAAAAAAAAGAAAAGGTCAAGTTTTCCTCGATCTATTCTTTGTGTTCGTATTTTTACTCGGCATTTTATTTTAAACAAATATCAAATAAAATATCACTTTTAAAAGAAGTAGATGATTTATTAAGTGAAAATATTAGTGAAAATATTTACCAAAAAATGAATAATATTAATAAAGAATTAGTTATATTTATTTACTTAGATATTTTATCACTAATTCTTACAATATTTATGATTTATTTAGTACTTAAATTTATTAAAAATGAAGAAAGATTAAAAGATATAATTGATAAAAGTGTAATTACTTCTACAACTAATACAAAAGGAATTATAATAGATGCAAGTCAAGCTTTTTGTAAGATTTCTGGTTATTCTAAAGAAGAATTACTTGGAAACCCTCATAAAATGGTAAGACATCCAGATATGGATAGTATAACATTTAAAAAACTTTGGGAAATAATTCAAGATGGAAAAACGTGGAGAGGTGAAGTTAAAAACTTAAGAAAAGATGGATCTTTTTACTGGGTAGTTGCTACTATTGTTCCAATTTATGAGTCCGGAAAAATAGTAGCTTTTATATCTACAAGAGAAGATATAAGTGATAAAAAAGAAGTTACTGCTTTAAACTCTTCTTTAAAACATAGAGTTAACGAAGAAGTTGAACATAATAGACAAAAAGATATACAATTAGCACAGCAAGCTAGATTAGCACAAATGGGTGAAATGATATCAATGATTGCACATCAATGGAGACAGCCTTTAGCTGCTATTTCTTCGCTCTCTGCAGTATTAAATTTAAAATCCCAACTTGGATCTTTAAATAAAGATCTTATTTTAGATTTATCATCTAAAATAACTGAGAACTCAAAACATTTAAGTAATACGATTGATGATTTCAGAGACTTCTTTAAACCAAATAAAGAAAAAAGAGAATCTTCATTTAATGAAATAGTATCTGATGTTTTAAAGATTGTTGAATCTTCAATTGCTACAAAAAATATTTCTATTATAAAAGACTTAAAAAATGAAAATAAGTTTTCGTCATATCCAAATGAAATTAAACAAGTTGTATTAAATTTAATTAAAAATGCTGATGACATTTTATTAGATAATGAAATAAAAGAAGCAATTATAAAAATTTCAACTTATGATGATGAAAATAATATTATTTTAGAAATATCAGATAATGCAGGAGGAATACATGGAGATATAATTGATAAAATATTTGATCCTTATTTTTCTACTAAAACAAAAAAAGATGGAACAGGATTAGGTTTATATATGAGTAAAACTATAATTGAAGAACATTGTAATGGTAAATTAATAGCTTCTAACTCTGAGTTTGGTGCAGTATTTAAAATTATAATGCCAAAATTGAATAAAAGTGCTTAAACTTTTATTCAATTGAATGTATTTTTTATTCTCTTTTATCTGAATTTAAATGATAAACGTCTTTTAAATCTTTAAAAGAACTTTTTGCTTCTTTTGTATTAAGTATAATCTTTTTATTTTCTAAAAATTCAAATATAGTAAATTCACTTTTTACATTATCTAAAACATATAATAAATGTTTAAAACTTTTAATATTAATATCATTTACTTTTATAAGTATTTTAGCACCTAAATAATAACCTCTGTTAACTTTATGAGGAAAAATTGTACTTAAAGAAGCTACAACTTCAGTATAGTCTTTTGTTATTTCTTTTTGATAAAATGATTTTTCTAAACTTGGATTTTTATAAGCATAGTTTTTACTTAAAGGAGTGAAAGCAAAACCTCCGTAAATAACATATCTTGGTTCTTGTTCAAATTCATATTTAATTAATGATTCTTGGTTTCTTAAAGTATAATCTAAATAAATTTCTATTTTATTTCTAAGAATTTTAAGTTTTATATTTTCGCCAATTTGTTTTGAATTTAAAGCATAAATAAAAGATAATCTTGAATATTTAGTTTTAATTGTACCATCATTAGCTATGTCTTTATTATCAATTGATAGTATAATATCATTCTCTTTTAAGACTTTTTCTTCATTTGATACTTTTGTAACTAAAATGCCAGTTCTTTTATTTAAGTTGTAATATTTTTTTAAAGTATCGTTATTTATTTTTTGAGTATAAATATTAGAGCTTGCAAAACCATCTATTTTTCCATCTTTACAATCTTCTAAAAATGTATTAATGATATAAGTAGGAACAATATAAGCAATATTAGATGATTTTCTTAGTTTCATCATAGCAATTCCAATTAATTCATTTTTATCATTAACTACAGGGCCACCTGAGTTACCTGGATTGATTGCTGCATCAATTTGTATTGTTAATAAATATTTTGAACTCCAAACATATCTTCTATATTCAATTCTTGAAATAATTCCAGTTGTGGTAGAAATATTATTTCCTCCTACTGGATAACCTAAAACAGTAACTGCATCTCTAGTTTTAATTTTATCTGTTAAAGTCAAAAAGGATGTGTTTTTAAAAAAGTTTTTGTCAATTAATTCTAATACCGCTAAATCAGCTTGATGTGATATATATTTAACTTTTGCTAAATATCTTTTAGGATCATTTTCTTTTTTGATTTCAATTAGTTTAGCAGATGAAACTACATGCGCTGAAGTAAGTATCCTATTATTAGAAATAATAGCACCAGAGCCAGTAAAATGAGAAATTTTACTTGTTTGCCAAGGATATAAATAGTTAGGAACTGAAGTAGTTGTAAATATTTTTACTAAAGAATTAGTTTTAATTTCTTTAGCAAATATATTTAAACTTAATGTAATAATAAATATTAATTTTATATACATATTTTACCTTTTGATTTTTTTACATTATAGGTAAAAAATATGTAATTTAAAGTTAGTTTTTAATAAATTTAAATTATTTAATTATTCTTTCATAATTAAAATTTGTTCTAATAATAAATCTCCAAAAGCTGGTGTCATTTGAGGGTTATCTTTAATTACCATTTTAATAATGTTTTGTATTTGTCCTACATTCATATTTTTTGCATTAGGCATAATAGTTTCAATAATAGTTTCTTTAAATGTTTCAATTTCAATATCTGTCATGGTATGTCTTTATTTTAAATTTTGCATATTATAGTTGTTCTAGACATAAAAATAACTAAAATAAGCATAGAATTCTGTTATTTTGTTAATTTTGTGTATATATTGTTTAATCTTAATAAGACTTTTACTTTTTTTGTGATAAATTTCAAAAAAAGTATAAGGAAAAAAATGTTCAACCCAGTTATTGTGGCCGTAGTACTAATGTTAGTTCTTTCTTTAATGAGAATTAATATAGTTATTGCCCTTGTTTTTTCAGCTATTGTTGGTGGTTTAGTTTCAGGACTTAGTCTTGAAGCTACTGTTAATGCGTTTTCATCAGGACTTGGTGGAGGAGCTACTATTGCTTTATCATATGCAATGTTAGGAGCTTTCGCAGTTGCTATATCTAAATCTGGAATTACAGATATTTTAGCAAATAAAATCATTTCAAAAATGAAAGGTGATGCTAAAGCTAAAGATATACTTTGGTTTAAAACTATTTTATTAACAATAATTTTATTAACAGCAGTTTCATCTCAGAATCTAATACCAGTTCATATTGCATTTATTCCAATTTTAATTCCGCCTTTATTGCATGTATTTGCAGAGTATAAAATGGATAGAAGATTAATTGCTTGTACACTGACATTTGGTTTAACAGCTACATATATGTTATTACCAGTTGGTTTTGGTGGAATATTTTTAAGTAATATTTTGCATAAGAATTTAGTTGATAATGGATTAAATATTGCAGTTGAGCAACTACCATTTATTATGGCAATTCCTGTTTCTGGAATGTTTTTAGGTTTATTAGTTGCAATATTCTTTACTTATTCAAAACCTAGAATTTATTCTTTAGAGAAAATTAAAGAAATTGAACCAGAAAAACAAGAAATTAAAACATCTTATATAATTACAGCTTTTGTAGCTATTTTAACTGCTTTAGGTTTACAATTATATACTAACTCAATTATTATTGGAGCTTTAGCTGGTTTTATTATATTCATTTTAGGCGGAGTAATTAAAACAAATGAAACTCAAGATGTTTTCACTAAAGGTGTTCATATGATGGCTATGATTGGTTTTATTATGATTGCTGCTTCTGGTTTTGCAGAAGTTATGAAAGCAAGCCAGGGAATTGAATCTTTAGTATCTTCTATAACAAGCGTAATTGGAGATAACAAACCTTTAGCTGCATTATTAATGCTTATTATTGGATTATTAATTACTTTAGGAATTGGTTCATCTTTTTCTACTATTCCAATAATTGCTGTTATTTATGTTCCACTAGCTATGCAATTTGACTTCTCACCTTTAGCTATTGCTGCTTTAGTTGGAACTGCTGCTGCTTTAGGTGATGCAGGTTCACCTGCCTCTGATTCTACACTGGGTCCAACATCTGGTCTTAATGTTGATGGGCAACATGATCATATTTATGATTCTGTATTACCAACATTTTTACATTACAACATTCCTCTAATTATATTTGGATGGATTGCTGCAATGGTATTATAAGTTTAAATACTAAGATATTACAAATACGAGCCTAAGGCTTGTATTTGTTGATTTGATTCTGAAGATATAAAAACTACTAAAATTTTATTCTTTTTATTTTTAATATTGAAAGTATAAGAATCTTTAAACTCTCCATTTTTAATTTCACTTTTATAATTATAAAAATCTTTTACAACAAAATTATGTACTAAAGTTTTATTCTTATTTTCACCTTTTTTTACAAAAACTTTTAAATTATTTTCTAATATTAAAATATTTACATTTATTATTGAGTTCATATTTTTATTCTTATTTGAATACAAAACTTTAATTTTATTATTTTCTAAATCTGCTTCTAAAATACCTGCATATTCATTTGTAATTTTAGGAAACTTTTTATTTGAAAACCATTGTTTATACTCTTTTGAATTAATTACAAATTGTGGAGTATAAACTGAATTCTTTTTCCAAACATTTGATGAATAGTTTCTTTGTCTTTTATCAAAAGCCTTTTTTCCAAAAGAATCCTTCCATCCTAAGAAGTCCCAATACGTAACGTGAAAAGCTAAAGGAATAAAAGTTTTAAATAAGTTTTTATTATTTTCTAAATTATTTAACCATTTATCTGCACTTGGACAAGACGAGCAACCTTCAGATGTATATAATTCAATTAAATTTACTTTATTTTCTGGACTTTTAAAGTTTTGAGCAAAAACTGTTTGAAATAATAAAAATATAATAATAAGAGTTTTCATAAATATCCTTTTTCTTTAGTATAAAACATCTTTGTGTAGTGGATATTTAGTTTTTTTAGATATAATTGCAAAAAAATATTAGGATAGATTCAAATTGATAGAATTAAGTAAAAAAATAACTTCTCTTGTTGGGAAAACAAATGCTCAGTACGGTCTTATAAAAGAAGGCGATAAAATTCTTGTAGGTTTTTCTGGTGGAAAAGATTCAACTGCTTTAATTCATTCTTTAAATCATATAAAAAGAGTTGCGCCTTATAGTTTTGAATTTAAAGCTGTAACTATTACTTATGGTATGGGTGAGAGAGTACAATTTTTAGCTGATCACTGTGCAAAACACGGAATTGATCATGAAATAATTGATACAAAAATTTATGAATTAGCTGCAGATAAAATTAGAAAAAACTCATCATTTTGTTCATTTTTCTCAAGAATGAGAAGAGGGTATCTTTATAAAGCTGCTTTAGAGCAAGGATATAATAAATTAGCTCTTGGACATCATTTAGATGATGCTATGGAATCATTTTTTATGAACTTCATGTATTCAGGAATGTTAAGATCAATGCCTCCTAGATATACAGCTGAGAATGGTTTAGAAGTAATTAGACCATTAATTTTTACTAGAGAAGCACAATTAAGAGCTTTTGCTGATAGAAATGAACTTTCAGTTATTGGTGATGAAGCCTGTCCCGCTATGAGATTTGATATTAAAATGCCTCATACAAGAGAAAAAACTAAAAAACTTCTTGCAAGCCTAGAAAAAGAAAATCCACAAATTTTTGTATCTATGAAAGCTGCATTCCAAAATATTCAAACATCAACATTTTTTGATAATAAACACTTAGTTTAATGAATATTCTCATATCTTCATGTTTATTAGGTGAATATGTAAGATATGATGGTAATGCAAATAAATGTGAAGATGTTCTTTTTCAAAAGATTTTAAATGAAAATAATATCTTCTCATTTTGCCCGGAAGTAGAAGGTGGTTTATCAACGCCTAGAGAACCAGCAGAAATAAAAAATAATAAAGTTCTAACAAAAACTAATAAAGACTTCACAAAAGAATTTACAAAAGGTGCTGAAAAAGCACTAAACTTATGTATAAAAAATAATATTACTATTGTTTTGCTAAAAGCCAAATCTCCATCTTGTGGAAATAATATGATTTATAATGGTAATTTTGAAAAAATATTAATAAAAGGAAGTGGAATATGTGCTTCTTTGTTAAAAGAAAATAAGATAAAAGTTTTTAATGAGAATGAATTAAAAGAATTAAATGAGTGTATAAATGCTTAGGCTTTGATATCTAATAATGTTTCTAATACTTCTTCTTGTATTTTAATAACTCCAGCATTAGCTTCATAAGCAATAATAATAGGTATTCGATCAGTGATTGTTTGAATTAATTCATTTGATACTTCATTTAAAACTGGGTCTGCAATAACTTGAGATACATGAGCTAGTTTTTGCGCATTTAATAATAAATTATTCTCTTCTTTAGCAAGGGCTGAGATATTTGCTTGTATTTGCATAATAAATCCTTATAAAAATTCTAAAAAGGCTTTGTTTAAAGAAGCAGAATTATTTAGTTCTTCTTTTATTTTATTACTATTCTCAACATTAGATATATGATCTACATTATTCTGAGCTAAAGTGTCAGAAAAACTCTTAGAAAAAGTGCTGTTTGTTTCTTTATGTTTAAGTTGATAGATACTCTTTTTTTTTGAATCAAAAGAATTTGATAAAAATTCATTAATTTCCACAATAAAACCTTTTTTTTAAATACATATACATTATAGCGAATATTAAAGTAAAATAAAATTAAGCGAAACATAATAATATGTCAAAGTATTAATTTATAAGATTTAAATAGAGTAAATAACTTACTCTATTTAATTTTACACAGTTCTAATTAATAATCTACAGCAACTTTATATTTTGGATCATTTTCTTCATAAACACAAAATGGTCCAGCAGCTTTAAGAATTTTTTTACAATCTTCACTTAAATGTCTAATTGTAAGTTTTTTTCCTGCTTGCGCATATTTACTTGTAATAGAATCAATTGCTTCTACACCAGATATATCCATAACTCTAGCATCTTTAAAATCTAAAATTACTTCTTTTGGATCATTTTTTAAATCAAAAAGCTCAAAAAATGATGTTGTTGAACCAAAAAATAATGGTCCATCAAATTCATAAATTTTTGTACCTTCTTTATCTTCATATGTTTTAGATATTACTTTTGAGTGATTCCAAGCAAAAACTAAAGCTGAAATGATAATTCCAGAAATAACTGCAATTGCAAGGTCAGCAAAAATAGTAATAACAGTAACTGCTACTAAAACAAATCTATCTGAATTAGGCATATACCTAAATCTATTTGCACTTTCCCATTCAAATGTACCAATTGATACCATAAACATAATACCAACTAATACAGCAACTGGAATTAAAGCAATATAATCAGGTAAAATCACAACAAATGAAATTAATAATAATGATGCAGTTACAGCTGATAATCTTCCCCAACCATTATTTGAGAAGTTAATTATACTTTGACCAATCATAGCACAACCTGCCATTCCTCCAAAGAATCCACAAGTTATATTACCAATTCCTTGCGCAATACATTCTTGATTTCCGCTTCCTCTTTTTCCACCCATTTCATCTAAAACAGAAAGAGTTAATAAAGATTCAATTAAACCAACAAGTGCTACTAATATTGAATATGGTAAAACTGTAATAAGTGAATCAAAATTAATATGCAAAGTAGGTAATGCAAAAGTAGGTAATGAGCCAGAAATATTTGCTAAGTCACCAACTCTTTTTGTATCTAAATCCATAGTAATAACTAGTAAAGATATAACAACAATTGCTAATAAACCAGATGGAATTGCATTTGAAACTTTAGGAAAATACTTGACTATAAGCATTGTAGCAATAACAAGTGCGTACATAATCCAATTTTCACCTTCGAAAAGTGGGATCTGAGCCATAGCAATAACAATAGCTAAACCATTTACAAAACCATACATTGCAGGTTGAGGAACTAGCCTAATAAATTTACCTAATTTTAAAACACCAATAATAATCTGAAATGCACCTGCTAATAAAGTAGCTAATAAAATATATTGAAGAATATATGTTGATAATTCTCCATTTGTAACTAATGAATCATATACTTCTTTAGGTAATGCATCTTTAACTTTAATAGTTAAACCAATTAAAACAACAGCAATAGCTCCTGTTGCACCTGAAATCATACCAGCCTTACCACCAATTAATGCAGTAATTAAACCTAAAATGAAAGCTGTGTATAAACCTACTAGTGGTGAAACTCCGGCAATAATAGAAAAAGCAATAGCTTCAGGAACTAAAGCAATTGCTACAACTATTCCAGATAATATATCACTTTTGGCAGATTTACCAATAAATGTATCTTTTATATTTAACAAAATAAATACCCCTTTATAATAATACGCGATTATATCAAAAAAATCATTAATTATTATAAATAATTTTATATAGATTTTGCTTAGATTAAATTTATTTTGCTATACTTTTGCAATGTATAATAATATGTTTAAAACACTAAGTTCAAAATTAATTTTACTGTCTGTAACACTTATCCTAACT
>JABSOL010000106.1 GCA_013215985.1 Campylobacteraceae bacterium | reverse complement strand
TTGGTTTATATATGACTCACCAATTAATAGAAGTTAGTATGAAAGGTTCTATTTCTTTAGATAATGAAGAATATACATATAAGGATGAAGTATTTAAAGGTGCTTGTTTTAAAATATTATTAGATTTATAAAATTAAATAATAAAACCTACTATAAAAAAGATAAATTAAATTTATCTTTTTCCTAATCAAACCTTGATTGACTATGACTCAAGTATATGATATAATTATTTAATTAATATTTATAGGATAATTATGTCAAAAAGTTTATACGAAACATTAGAAATAAGTGAAAATGCGAATGCAGATGAAATTAAAAAAGCTTATAGAAAACTAGCTAGAAAATATCACCCAGATATGAATAAAGATGCTGGTGCTGAAGATAAGTTTAAAGAAATCAATGCAGCTTATGAAGTTCTAAGTGATACTAATAAAAAAGCTCAATATGATCAAGTTGGTGATTCTATGTTTGGTGGACAAAATTTCCACGACTTTGCACACAATCAAGGTAGTAATGATCTTGATGAGATGCTAAGACAAATGTTTGGACAACAAGGTGGTTTTGGGCAACAAGGTTTTGGTGGAGGTTTTGAGCCAGATTTAGATATGCAAGCTTCAATTACAATTGCTTTTGATATTTCTATTTTAGGTGGTAAACACCATGTGAGTACAAATAATGGTTCTTTTGACATAAAAATTCCTCAAGGAATAAAAGACGGTCAAAAAATCAGAGCAAAAGGAAAAGGGAAGTCTCATGGGTCTCAATCGGGAGATTTAATTATAAAAGTAATTGTTGCAGATTCTCCTGTTTATGAAAGAAGTGATTTTACTTTAAGTAGATTTTTCGACCTACCTTTAAAAACAGCCCTATTTGGTGGTAAAGTTACAATAAAAACTTTATACAAAGAAATTACACTTAAAGTTCCAGAAGGTACAAAACAAAACCAAAAATTCAGAGTTAGAGAACTTGGTGTATTAAACAGAAAAGAAGGAATTAATGGTGATTTATTCTTAAAAGCTAATATTATTATTCCTAAAATAGAAGATTTAGATGATAATTTATTAAAAAGTATGCAAGAATATTTACCAGAAGATTAAAATGCAAGAGAAAGCATATAATGAACCTGTTCATTTAATATCAACAGTATCAGAAATTTTAAATATACATCCTCAAACACTAAGACAGTACGAAAGAGAGGGTTTAATCAAGCCCTCAAGAACTAATGGTAAAATTAGACTATATTCTCAAAAAGATATTGATAATATTAAATATGTATTAAAACTAACAAGAGATTATGGAATAAACTTAGCAGGAGTTTCTTATATCTTAGAACAAAATAAAAAAATGAGTTCTTTAGAAAAAGAGATTATATCTTATAAAGAAAATTCTTCGAAATCATTAATAGTTCAAAAATCTTCTTTTGACATTATTGTTTTTGAAGAAGAATAAAGTTTAAGTAAAAACTTAAACTTTATTTTTATAAAGCATATTGTGTTTGATAGTTTCTCATTAATGGAGGAGTATCTAAATAATTCTCATCATCCATAGATATTTTATTACTAGTAGTATTTTCTTCTTCATTCTCTTTAACAGGCATTTCACTGTTAGTAGATTCAAATCCAGTTGCAACAATTGTGATTTTAACTTCATCTTTTTCTAAATTCTTATCAGAAGTAGTTCCAAAAATAATTTCAGCATTAGAATCAATTGTTTCATGAATTTTTTCCATTACATTATTAATTGCAAATAATGAAATTTGTGGATGAATATTAAAGTGAATTAAAATACCCTTAGCCCCTGATAAAGATACTTTATCAAGTAAAGGAGACTCAATAGCGTCTTCTAAAGCTCTTATAGCTGCATCTTCACCTTTTGCACGACCAATTCCCATTAAAGCCATACCTTTATGTTGCATAATAGTTTTTACATCAGCAAAATCCATATTAATATCAGCATTACCTGGATTTAAAATAACTTCACTCATACCATTTACAGCTTGGTATAAAATATTATCAATAATTCTAAAAGCATCTTTCATTCCAACGCTTTCATCAATTATTTCTAATAATTTATCATTAGGAACAACAATAATTGAATCACTTACTTTTCTAAGTTCTTCTAATCCAAGATTAGCTAAACCTGCTCTTTTTTTACCTTCCCATGAAAAAGGTTTTGTAACAACAGATACCGTTAATGCTCCAATTTCTTTAGCAGCAGCAGCAACAACAGCAGCAGCTCCAGTTCCAGTTCCACCACCTAAACCAGCAGCAATAAATACAATATCAGCACCCATTAAAGTTTTTTTAATATCTTCATAAGATTCTAAGGCAGAATCTCTTCCAACATCAGGTTTCATTCCAGCACCTAGACCTTTTGTTAGTTTAAGTCCTAATTGAATCTTTTTTGGAGCTTTTGAAATATGTAATACTTGTAAATCTGTATTAGCAACAATTAAATCGATTTTATGACTTCCTTCAGTTATCATATGATTAATCATATTACAACCACCACCACCTACACCAATAACAGATATTTTTGCAACATTATCTGATAATATTTGATTAGGCATTTCTACTTTTATATCTTCTACATTGAATAGATTATCATTCATTAAAACCACTCCGATATTTTATTCCAGAAGACAGAAAGTCCTTTGCCTTTTTCTTTTTTAGAAAGTTTAGGCAATAAGTTGTTATCTTCTGCAATAGAAATTTTATTTATTTCAGTTTCTTTTGAAACAACATTCATTTTTTCTTCTTTTAAATCAAAGGCTTGACTTTTAGCTATGTTTTTAACAGTTATATGCTCAATAATTCTTTTATTAGAATCTAGTTCAAAACATGGTCTATGTTGAAGTGCATAAAATAATAAACCTACAGTTGTAGACATAGTCGCATCTTCAAAATTCATATATCCATTTTTAATATTAATTGGATTTGATATTTTAATAGGCATGTTAGGGAAAACTAGTGAAGCTAAATTTTTAATACCTTTTAACTCACTCATTCCACCTGTAATTACTAATCCAGCTCCAATTCTCTCTTCAATACCACTTTGCATAATTTTATTTTTAATTAAAACTAATAATTCTTCAACTCTTGCGTGAATTAATGTTTTAACTGTATCTAGTGAAATCTCATTAGAACTTTGATCATCACCAATTCTAGGAATTTTAACTTTTTTAATTGCTAAATCATCATTAATAAAGTTTTTTTCTAAATTTCCATACTTAATTTTTAACATTTCTGCTGCATTTTCAGGAGTATGTAAAGTAACAGATAAATCAGTAGTGATATGATTTGAACCAACAGGGACAAAATCAGAAAATATAATTGATGAACCTTTATAACAAAGAACTTCAGTAGTAGTATCACCCATATTAACAACAATAGCACCAAAATTCTTTTGCTGATCATCTAAAACAGATAAAGCCGTAGCATAAGAATCAAGAACAAAAGTATTAACTTCTAATTGTGATAAAGATAAAGCAGATCTTATATTAGTTAAAGCAGTTTTTTTAACAGTTGAAATATATACAGAAACTTCTAATCTAGCTCCATTCATATTTAAAGGATTTTCAATATCACTTGAATCATCTACTTTAAATGAAATTGGAATTACATGTAAAACTTCGTACTCAGGTATCATGGTTGCATTATATAAAGCAATTTGCAATACTTGATTAATCTCTTTTTGAGTAATAATTCCATTTGTTACATTTACAGAACCTATAGATCTAATACCTTTAGTATGTACACCAGAGACAGAAACTACAGTAGTTTCTATCTGGTTTGAAGTAGATCTTTTAGCTTTTGAAATAGCATTTCTTATAGAATTAGCTGCTTCTTCAATATTAACTATTGAACCTTTATTAATACCAGAACTATCTTCAGTTCCAGTACCTAATATATTAATTTTTAAGTCCATATCATTTTTAGCAATTACTGCTGTAACTGAAGAAGAACCAATGTCTAGTGCTAAAAGAGTTTTACTCAAGACTATTCCTTACTTTCTGTATTTAATGAAGATTTAACTTCATAAGTTTTTTCTAATTTTTTAACTAAGTTATTCATAATTTCACCATCTATTAAAGCATAAATTGATTCTTTAACAGAAGTTTTTTCTAGCTCATTAGCTTTAGAGAATCTTGAGTCATTTATTTTATATAAAACAACTTTATTCCCTAAATCAATTTTACCCATTTTTGAATCAACTGTAAATAGTTTATTTAAAAATGTAGATGCTTCGTTTGCATTTAACGATTTGATTTTATTAATATCTTTTCTAGATACAAAACCAATATTTTCACCTCTAAAGTCTTTTAATAATAAATCAGCTTTTTTCTCTAATAATTCTTTTTTCTCAGAAGCTTGAAATGCAAGAAGAACTTGATTATAAGCTTTCTCAAAACTTAAAGGTTTTGGAGGAATAATTTTATTAACTTTTACAATAATAAATTCATTTTTAACTAAAAAAGGTTTAAGAATTGAATTTTCTTTTGCATTTGAAAGATTTTGTAAATCTTTAGCAGAATAATTTAATTCATTTTCAAAAACTGTAATTTTACTTGTAAATTCATTTTTAGATTTTTTAAGATTAATATATTCTTTTAAAGCAAGCTTTTTACTTTCTTTAATATTTAAATCTCTAATTAAATCTTTTTTAGCTTCATCAAAAGTTTTTAACTTTCCATCAGTTTTTTTATAATTATGTTTACTTTTTTTATATTCTTTGTTTAAAACATCATCTGAATAAGATTTTGTAGATAAAAGAACTTTATTAATTGATAAATCATAAGAAGTAGCTGACATATAGTTAAATTTATTTTTTAACCAAAACTTTTTCATTTTCTCTTCATTTTGTACAAAAGTGATATCTTTAATATCTAAAACTTTAATATCAAGATTATCTTCTAAGAACATCAATGAACTTAAAGCTTCGATTTCATTTTTACTTGAATCAAATTTGAATAAATCTTCAACTTTTTTAAGTAAAATATTTCTTTCAATTGCTTTTTCAAATACTGTTGGAGTAGTTGAATTTTGAGCTAAAACTTGTACATAAGTTTTTTTATCAAACTTACCATTTTTAATAAAAGCAGACATTTGAATTAATTCTTTAACAACTTCTTCATTTGTTGCAGCTAATCCTAAAGAATCACCATAAGATAAAATTAAATTCTTTTGAATTACTAATCTTAAAGCTGCATCCGATAAATTCATTTGCTTAGCCATTTCATTATTAAACTGCGTTCCAAAAATTCTTGCATATTGTGAATATAACGAAGAATATTCTCTTTGGTATTCATCTACACTTATTTCTCTATCACCTACAACAGCTACGCTGCCAGATGTTTTTCCAAAATCGTATGAACCCCAACCAACGAAGCCAGCCCCTACGAAAGCTATAGTACTTATCCAAATAGTTACAACTAACCATTTTTTATGTTTTTGCATCCAAGTTATCATAAAACATTATCCTCTAAAAAATTTTAAATATGTTACATGAATATTGCTTGTTTTTTAGTTAAATTTAGGGCTTTATAGCAAGAATGTTTTATTCTTTTGCTGTAAAGATAAAATATCATTAATTACACTTTGTCTTTTAGTACTCTCAATTCTTTTACAAGCTGCTTTAAAAGCATCTTCTTCTCCAATTATGTAACACATTCTTTTAGCTCTTGTAATGGCTGTATACAGTAGTTTTGTATTGTGCATGATGTAATGAGAGAAGGTCATAGGAATTAGAGAATTTTCATACTCCATGCCTTGTGTTTTATGAATAGTTAAAGAATAAGCTAAAGATATAAGATTATCTAATTCATCAAAGCGATAGAATACAACCATATCATCATTTGGATATAAAATAATACATATACTTTCTTCAAAATCTAATTTAATTATAAGCCCCAATTGCCCATTAAATACTCTTTTTTGTAAAAAATCACTTGATCCACTTTTATACATAGTCATACTTTGAGCTTTCATATTCTCATTTTTAATATGAATTACTTTATCAGTTAATTTATACTCATAAGTTTTACTTTGATATGCTTTTTTACTAGAAAAATTAAATATCTTTTGTAACTCTATATTTAAGTTTTCAGCTCCTAAAACTCCACCTTTCATTGGTGTAATTATTTGGAATAGCGTTAAAGCTTTTGATATTTGTTTTGATTTAATTAATTCATAATATTCTTCAATATATGAAGTTGATACATTTATTATATTTTGCAAAATAAGTGTTGTATTATCTTCTCTTAAAAGTGAAAAATCATTAGAAGAATAAGTATTTTTAGCAGCATAATAATTATCAATTGAAACAGGAATAAAAGTAAAATCTTCATACTTTTCTTTATACTCAGGAACTTTACCTTGTCTTATATCATTAGCAATAATAGCCAAAGCTTGATCTTCGTTCTGTCTATAAATCTTAGTTAGTTTACAAATAGGTGCTAGTTCATATTTTATAGAGTCTTCAAGTACGTTTCCTGCACCAATTGCTGGTAGTTGTCCATCATCTCCTACAATTATAAAAATAGCATCATCAGATATTTTTGCAATTATTTTATAAAACATAACAGAATTAACCATTGAAGCTTCATCAAGTAAAATTACTTTTTGTTCAAAAAAATCTTTTTCTTTATTTTTAATTAATAGTGATTGAATAGTAGCAGAATTGTAACCTGTTGTATCAGCGATTCGTTGAGAAGCAATACCACTTAAAGCAATAGTAATAATATCATCATATGAAAACATTTCTTCTAGAAGTTCAAGTAATGCTCTTGCAGATGTAGATTTACCAGTTCCTGCATAACCTATTAAAAATAGAGTTTTATGCCCATCATTTATAAGTTCAACTGCGTGTTTTTGTTCATCACTTAAAGTGAAACCTAAAATCTTTTCTCTTTTATTTATATACTCATTAAAGTTTGAGACTATTTTTTTAGGCTGTAAATCATTTTCTCTTCTTTTAAAAAACTCTAAAATTCTCTTTTCTGCAAAATATAAAATTGAAGGTGAGAATCTATTTATTGCAGTTTGATGAATATCTTCATTTGCTAACATTTTATTTAATGATATTTCATATAAATCATCTTCATTTGAGAATCGTAAAGAATCATCTAAAAGTGTATATAAAAGTGTTTTTTCAATAGAAGAGTTTCCATTATTATCACAGTATTCTCTTAAAGTATAATTTAAACAAGCCATAATTCTAAAATCTGACCTATGATTAATACCTATTTCTTTAGCTATTTCATCAGCACGTTTAAAACCAATACCTTTAATATTAATTAAAATATATGGATTAGCTTTTATTTTTCCAATTAAATCTTCAACTTCTGGAAAGTTTTGGTATATTTTTGTAATTAGATTTGAAGATACACCGTATTTCGCTAAAAATAGACCTAGTTCTCTTAAATGTTGGAACTTACGCCAAGACTTAACAATCATGTCAAGTTTTTTAGCAGATATACCTTTTGTACTTAATAAGTCATTTGGGGTATCATTAAGAATCTTAATTAGTTTTTCTTCAGAATACTTATCTAAAAGAATATGAGCTGTTTTAGCCCCTATTCCTTTAACTATTTTTGTTAAGAAAAAAAATAGTTCAGCTTCTTTAATTTCTAAAGTATCAAAAGCAAATTGAATTCCATATTTTTTATGGTTTATCCAATTTCCTGTAAGTACAATTTCTTCACCTATAATCTTTTCAATTTGAGTATCAACATAAACACCACAAATCTTTTGATCATTTTCTAAAACTGCTATACAATAAGAGTTTTCTTCATTAAAATAAAGTACTCTTTTTAATACTCCAGATAATTTAAAGCTTTTTTCTTCCATTAATATCCATCATCAAATTTAGCGTGTTTATGTTTGTCTTTTTTATAAGAAGTTGCATTCTTTTCTTTTTGAAGATTATTTGCTTCTTTTAATAAAACATTTTGCATAGAGTTTTCTTCTTCTTCAGCTTCATCAAAAAAGTCTTCTTTATCATTTTCATCTATTTCTAAATATATAGAAAACATTACTTTTTCAATAAACTTTTTTAAGTTTGAATAATAAGGAGAATTAAGCTCCATAGTTTCGGCTCTAGATAAATCTTTAAAGTTTTTAATTGTTCGCTCTTTAAATAACTCTTCATTAAAATTCTCTAATCTTAATAAAGACATAGTTCTTGTTAAGAATTTTTCTAAAACTCTAATATATTTAATTCTTTTTTGTTTTTCATGAACTTCTATTTGCATTATACTAATTCTTCTAAGCGTGAAAAAGGTCTTGAAATAACGGCATTTTCACCTTTTATAATAATTGGTCTTTGAATTAATGAAGGGTTTAAAAACATAAAATCTATTAAAGTACTTTCATCCATATTTTCATTTAAATTTAAAGATGTATATAAAGTTTCATTTGTTCTAATTAAATCTATTGCTTTAAGATTAAGTAGTTCTAAAATTTCTTTGATTTCTTCTTTTGAAGGAGTATTTTCTAGATAGTTTTTAATTTCAATCTTAAGATTTTTCTTTTCTAAATATTCTAGTGCTTGTCTTGATTTTGAGCATTTTTCATTATGCCAAATTGTTATATTCATTTGATCTCCTATAATTATTCTTATTATATCAAAAGTTTATTTTATTTACTTAAAGAGATTTTATTTTATGTTATACTATTTTATGTTAGTAAATACAAATAACTTATTAAATATTCTAATTCCTAAAGATAACAAAGTTTTAAAAGAAGTTTTAAAAGAAGCAGACCTTAAAGGTATAGTAAATAAACAAGCTTCAAATGTTAAAGATGTAATTAAAAACTTATTCTCAAAACTAAAAAACAATACTACAAAAACTAATGATTTAACAAAACTATTAAAAAAGTCTTCAGTATTTAAAGACTTAGGAAAAACAAGCTCTAATATAAATTCTTTATTAAAACAAATTCAAAACGAACCATCTTTAGCTAAACATAAAGATGTTTTAGAAGGTTTTTTAAAAGATATTAAAAATATAGAAGCTAAAGACATTAAAAATCTTATAAATAAATCAGGAATCTTTTTA
>JABSOL010000105.1 GCA_013215985.1 Campylobacteraceae bacterium | reverse complement strand
ATCATATAATGCATCTGCTGTAATAAAAATGCCTAAATCAAGTCTTCCTTTATTAATCATATTTAGAATCTGTATATCAGATGTAAGTTTTGAGACATGAGGAAAACCTTTTATTTGTTTTACAGAATAATAATGACCACTATGAATACCTATTTTATATGGTTTTAAAGTACTCCAATCACCTTTTGTAATTTTAAGTTTTAAGTTTTTTGTAAATAAGTTAGCTTTTAATGGAACAATACTTGGATCTATTCTTATTAAATTTTTATATTTTTTATTAAAACCAAATACTCACAACTTTCAGCATCAGTTTTTCCAGAATTTGAAAGCATTAAAGCTCATTTTGTAGGAAATAATACTGTTTTTACATCAATATTAATAGTTTGTAAGGCTTTTTTTTATAATTGCATCGCATATTTTAGTAAAATATATTTCTTGTGAAGAAATAGTAAATACTTTATTTTGGGCTTCATTTAAAATAAAAATACTTGTAATTAAACATAATATAATTTTATTAATAACACAAAATAAGTAATGTGTTAGTTATTTTAATTAACATTAATTTGTTATAATAAAGAAAAATAAGGATTATTATGTCTGTATTATTAGAATTATCTATGTTTCCAACTGATCATGGTGAGAGTAAGAGTGAATATGTATCTCAAGTTATAGCTTTAATTAGATCTAGTGGATATCAATATCAACTAACTCCAATGGCTACTATTATTGAAACAAATAAAATGTCTGAGGCTTTAGAACTTTGTGCTAAATGTTATGATATCTTAGACTCACTTGGTTGTAATAGAGTTTTTGCAACAATGAAATTTGATATAAGAAATGGTCATGATAATAGACTTAAAGGTAAAGTAGAGTCTATTGAAAAACATATAGGTGAAGTGTCTAAATAACTTATGATTTCATAAGTTATTTAAGATTATTTATTTTGCTTCGTTTAAAGCTTTTAATTTAAAAGTAAATCTATGTTCATCAGATCTTCCTAATTCTTTTATTTTTTCAACATGAGCTTTTGTTCCATAACCTTTATGTTTCTCAAAATTATAATCTGAATAAAATGGTGCAATTTTTACCATATATCTATCTCTTGATACTTTTGCTAAAATTGATGCTGCACTTACTTCTTTTACCGTTGCATCTGCTTTAATTAAATGTTTTAAATGGTCAATTCCAAATGAAGTATTTCCATCCATTAAAAAATCATCAGTAAATTCTGATAAATTTTCCATAATCTCTTGAATTGAATTTTTTAAACAAGCAGATAATCCTAATTCATCAATTTCTTTAGCTGATGTAAATACAATATGATAATGTGAGTTTTCTTTGATAGGTTCAAATAACTTTTCTCTTTTTTTCTCTGATAATACTTTAGAATCATTTAAATCATCTAAAGATTTTTTTAATATAACACCAGCAACAACTAATGGTCCAGCAATTGGTCCACGTCCTGCTTCATCTATTCCACATAACAAATTATATCCTTTATTTTTGATTTTTTATTATAACATTTTAGACTTATTTTTTAGTCCTTGACATCTAATGACTAAAGTTGTATAATCATTTTGGCACTATCACATAAAGAGTGCTAAAAGGATTAAAATGAATAATATATTTGAAAAACTAACTAATCAATTAAGAGAAACATTAGATTCGTCTGTAGCTTTGGCTTTGCATAATAAAAATCAAGAAGTTGAAGTAATTCATATGTTTTGGGCATTAATAACTAATACATCTTCAGTTTTAAATCAATTATTAAATAAAATGAATATTGATAAAACTGCAATTGAACTTGAAACTAAATCAAATGCTTCAAAACTTGTATCTGTTTCTTCATTAACAAAAGAAAATATAAAATTATCAAAAAATCTTATGCATTCTTTTGAAAAAGCACAAGGTCTTATGTCGAGTATGGGAGATTCTTTTATTGCAATTGATACTTGGATTTTGGCAAATCTTGATGATAAAAAGATTAAAGAAGTATTTGGAAAATATGTATCTTTGCTTGATGCAAAAAAAGAACTTCAAGCTTTAAGAGGTGAGACAAAAATTGACTCTGCTTCAAGTGATGATACTTTAGACGCTTTAAATAAATATGGTATCAATCTTAATGATAAAGCAAGAGATGGTTTATTAGACCCTGTTATTGGACGAGATGAAGAAATTTCTAGAATGATGCAAATCTTAATTAGAAAAACAAAAAATAATCCAATTTTATTAGGTGAACCAGGAACTGGTAAAACTGCAATTGTTGAAGGTCTTGCTTTAAAAATTGTAGCAAATGATGTTCCTACTTCATTAATGAATAAAAAAGTTATTACTTTAGATATGTCTGCTTTAATTGCAGGTGCTAAATATAGAGGTGAATTTGAAGAAAGACTAAAATCTGTTATTGATGAAGTTAAAAAAGCAGGAAATGTAATCTTATTTATTGATGAAATTCATACAATTATTGGAGCGGGTGCTGCTGAAGGAAGTATGGATGCTGCAAATATTTTAAAGCCAGCACTTGCACGTGGAGAACTTCATACAATTGGAGCAACTACTTTAAAAGAATATAGAAAGTTTTTTGAAAAAGATACAGCAATGCAAAGACGATTCCAACCAGTTGCAGTTGATGAACCTTCAGTTCCAGAAGCTCTTGCAATGCTAAGAGGTATTAAAGAAAAACTAGAAACTCATCATAATGTAAATATTAATGATTCAGCTCTTGTATCGGCTGCAAAACTATCTAATAGATATATTACAGATAGATTTTTACCAGATAAAGCAATTGATTTAATTGATGAAGCAGCAGCCGAACTTAGAATGCAAATTGAGAGTGAACCAAATGTATTATCTAAAATAAAAAGAGATATTCAAAACTTAAATGTTGAATATGAAGCAATAAAAATGGAGAAATCAAAATCTAATGATAAAAGATTAGAAGAAATTAAAAAAACTCTGGCAAACTTCTCTGAAGAAAAAAGAGCTTTAGAAATTAGATTCCAAAATGAAAAAGAAACATTTGAAGCTTCATCTGTTTTAAAAACTAAAATTGATAATTTAAAAAACCTTGCTAATATTGCAAAAAAAGAATCAAATTTTGAAAAAGCAGCAGAAATTGAATATGGAGAAATTCCTAAACTTCAAAATGATATTAAAATCAATGATGAAAAATGGGAAAAAATGCAAGAAGAGGGAACTTTACTTCGAAACTGTGTTGATGAAGACTCAATTGCATCTATTGTTTCAAAATGGACAGGAATTCCTGTTAATAAAATGTTAAAAGATGAAAAATCAAGAATATTAGAAATAGAAAATGTTTTAAGACAAGATGTTGTTGGACAAGATGATGCTCTAAAAGCTATTTCAAGAGCTATTAAAAGAAATAAAGCTGGTTTAAGTGATGATGACAAACCAATTGGTTCTTTTTTATTCCTAGGGCCTACAGGCGTTGGAAAAACTCAAGCTGCTAAAACTTTATCTAAGTTCTTATTTGACGATGTTGATTCTTTAATTAGATTTGATATGAGTGAGTATATGGAAAAACATTCAGTTTCAAGGCTGATTGGATCAGCTCCAGGTTATGTAGGATATGAAGAAGGAGGGCAGTTAACTGAAGCAATTAGAAGAAAACCTTATTCTGTAATTTTATTTGATGAAATTGAAAAAGCTCATCCTGATGTATTTAATATTTTACTACAAGTATTAGATGATGGAAGACTAACAGATAATAAAGGTGTGACAGTTGATTTTAAAAATACAATTATAATTTTAACTTCAAATATTGCTTCTTCATTAATTTGCGAAATTAGCGAAAAAGAAAAAAGAAAAGAATCTGTACTAAATGAAATCAAAAACTACTTCAAACCCGAGTTTTTAAACCGTTTAGATGACATTGTTATCTTTGAACAATTGGATCTAAATGCAATAAAAAACATAGTTGACATTTTATTTTCTCACATTAAAGTAAAGTTAAATGAAAAAAGTATTACAATACGTTTAACAAAAGCAGCAAAAGAATATATTGCAGATTTTGGTTTTGATGCCACTTATGGTGCAAGACCGTTAAAACGGGCATTGTATGAAATAATTGAAGATAGACTAGCAGATTTAATTTTAGAAGATAAAATAAAAGAGGGTTCAGAAGTAGAGTTTGATTACTTTAAAAATGAAGTCATTGTTAAAATATCATAATTTTAATAGTATAAGAGAGCAAAATAAACAAAACTTAAGGATTAATTAAATATAATCCGCAAATAATTATGAAAAAAAGGGAATACTTTTATGAAAAGAACATATCAACCGCATAACACTCCAAGAAAAAGAACACATGGTTTTAGAATCAGAATGTCTACTAAAAATGGAAGAAGAGTTATCAAAGCAAGAAGAGCTAAAGGTAGAAAAAGATTAGCTATCTAAGTAAAGAATATCGTCTTAATAACTCTAGGGATTTTAAGAAAATATATAAAAGCGGCAAAAAATGGCACACGCCATCGTTTGTCGCTTTTTTTTCGCCTGATTCAAATATCTCAATAGCTTTTGTTACTTCTAAAAAAGTAGGAAATGCTGTATTAAGAAATAAATCAAGAAGAAGACTTAGAGCCGTTATGCTAAGTTATGAAAATAAACTACTTAGTGGAAAGTATATCTTTGTTGCTAAAGAAACTCTAAAAGATAGAACATACAAGCAAATGCTAAATGACTTTAAATTTGCTTTCTCAAGAATGAACTTACTAAAATGAAAAGAATAATTTTTGCTTTAGTTCGTTTATATCAAAAATATATCTCAGCTTTTACACCTGCTTCGTGCAGATATTACCCAACATGTTCACAATATGCACTAGATCAACTAGAAAACAACAGTGTATTTAAGGCGATTTATTTTACAATAACACGAATCCTTAAATGTAATCAACTTTTCGATGGTGGTTTTGATTATCCAATAATTAAAATGCACAAAAAAAAGAACATTAAATTTAAAAAAATAAAAATAATCTATTGGTTAGTTCCAGTAAATCATGATCAATTTTTAGTAATTAAAAATAGAGAGTGGAAAGAGAAGAAGAAATAATATGAATAATCAGGATAACGGTATGCAAAAAAGAATGTTATTAATGACATTAATTGTTTTTGTATTTTTCATTGCATATGAATTTTTAGTATTAAAACCACAACAAGAAGAACGTGAGGCTGCTAAAAAAATTGAATTAGCAAAACAAGCTCCAGCAGTTAAACAAAATATGAATATGACTAGTTCATCTATGAATAAAGATATTTCATCTTTATCTTCAAAAGCTGTTAATTCAAGTGAAATCATTACAACAATTACAAGTTTACATAATGTTATTGAAATTGATAACTTAGGTAGAGTTGCACAAGTTACTTTAATTGATAAACAATTTATTGATGAAGATGGAAAACAAATTAAACTTTTTGAAGCTAATCAATTAAGACCTTTAGAAGTAAGATTTGAAAATAGAATTATTAATGATGAAGCATTTAAAGTATCTGTTAAATCTTCTGCTTCAATTGTTGATGCTACAAAATCAAAACAAACAATTATTTTAACTCAAAACTTAAAAGATACAGTTTTAAGAAAAGTATTAACTGTTTATCCTGATGGTCATTATGATTTAACTGTAACTAGTACAAATGCTGCTAAATTCTTTGTAACAAATGGATTTAGACCAAATGTATTAGCTGATATGTATGCTGATCATGGTATTTATGTTAAGAAAAACGATGGTGTAATGGAATTAACTTCTGATGGTGATTTAGATAAAAACATTTCATATACAGGACTTAAATTTGTATCTTCATTTGATAGATATTACACAACTTTAATTTATAACTTTAATCAAAGTTTAGCAATTTCTTTATTACCTGATAATGATGAAAATCCACAAGCATTTATTCATGGTGGAGATAACATCACTTTCTCTGGATATATGGGACCAAAAACGTTTAAAGTTTTAGAATCATTAAATCCTGAATTAACTGATGTTATTGAATATGGTTTCTTTACTTTTATTGCTAAACCTATGTTCTTATTATTACAATATATTTATTCAATTATTGGAAACTGGGGATGGACTATTGTTTTTGTAACTATTTTAATTAAAGCTGTATTATTCCCTTTATCATACAAAGGTATGGTATCTATGCAAAAATTAAAAGATTTAGCTCCAAAAATGAAAGAAATTCAAGCTAAATATAAAGATGATAAACAAAAACAATCTATGCATATGATGGAACTATATAAAAAACATGGTGCTAACCCAATGGGTGGATGTTTACCATTAATTTTACAAATTCCTGTATTCTTTGCAATTTATAGAGTATTATTAAATGCAATCGAATTAAAAGGTGCTGAGTGGATTTTATGGATTCACGATTTAGCTGAAATGGATCCATATTTTGTTCTTCCAATATTAATGGGTGCTTCTATGTTTTTACAACAAAAAATTACTCCAAATTCAATGCAAGACGAAATGCAGAAGAAAATTTTCCAAATGTTACCAATTGTATTTACTTTCTTCTTCTTATGGTTCCCAGCAGGTTTAACTCTATACTGGTTTATAAATAATGTATTTACAATATCTCAACAATATTACATAAATTCAATATTTAAAAAACAAAGAATTAATAAAAAATAGGAAATTAAAATGAAACAGTTTGAAGCTCAAGGTTTAGAAGAGGTTTACGAATTAGCTACAGCCGAATTTGAATGTTCAATTACAGACTTATACATTGAAATCATACAACAGCCATCTAAGGGATTTTTTGGCTTGTTTAAGAAAAAGGCTATTATTAAAGTATCTTTAAAAGATAGACCTATAGAAAAGCCAAGAAATAATACTTTTTCTAAAACTAAAGCATCAACTATTAAAATAGCTGATGTTTCATCAAAGATTGAAGCTGTTTCAAAAAAAGAAAAATCTTTTAATACAAAAAAAGTCAAAATAACTCCTAAATCAAATATTTCTTCTAAAGAAGAGATATTTGATAATTTTTATTCAAAAGATGAAAATGAAGAGTTATCAAAACTTATTGTAAAAAAAGATAAAGAAGATATTATTAATGAAGTTAAAATCAAAGTTAATGAATTATTTGCGCATACTTGTTATGACATAAATGAAATTAATGTTGATTTTTATGATGAAGAAACATTATATATTGAATTCTCAGGTGAAGATTGTGCTTTATTAATTGGTAAAGAAGGATATAGATATAAAGCTTTATCTTATATACTTTTTAACTGGATTAATGAAAAGTATTCTTTAATGTTAAGATTAGAAGTTGCTCAATTTCTAAAAAATCAAGAAGAATCAATCTATAATTATTTAAACCCTGTTATTGTTACAATTAAAGAAACAGGAACATTTAAAACAAAACCACTAGATGGTATTTTAGTTCATATTGCACTTAAAAAATTAAGGGATGAATTTCCTGATAAATATGTAGCAGTAAAAACTAATGTAAAAGGTGATAAATACGTGTTAGTAAACGAATATAAGAGTAAAAATGCTTGATGAAACAATAGTTGCAATAGCAACAGCTAATGGAATAGGTTCTGTTTCAATAGTTAGATTAAGCGGAAACAATGCTTTAGAAATAGCTTTAAAAATTTCTAAAAGAGACGAGTTAAAACCAAGGTTTGCAACATTAAGTACTTTATATAATAAAAATGATGAAGTAATAGATGAAGCATTATTAATATATTTTAAAAATCCATATTCATTTACAGGTGAAGATATTGTTGAGTTTCAATGTCATGGTGGAATTGCAATTTCAAATATGATTATGCAAGAATGCCTTAATAATGGTTCGCGATTAGCAAATCCTGGTGAATTCTCAAAAAGAGCTTTTTTAAATAATAAAATAGATCTTACTCAAGCTGAAGCAATTGCAAAAATTATTGAAGCTAGAAGTGAAGATGCTGTAAAGTTATTAGCAAAACAATTAAAAGGTGAATTATCATCATTTGTTGATGATATAAGAGAAGATCTTTTATTTATGTTAGCGTATACAGAAGTTACAATTGATTATGCTGAAGAAGATTTACCTTCTGATATTTTAGAAAAAATAGAAGAAAAATTAGAAAAAATTATAATAAAATTACAAAATACTCTAGAAGCTTCTAAACGAAGAGAAGGTTTAATTGATGGTTTTAAAGTTGCAATTATAGGAAAACCAAATGTTGGAAAATCTTCTTTATTAAATAAACTTTTAAACTATGACAGAGCTATTATTTCTAATATTGCAGGTACTACTAGAGATACAATTGAAGAGAGTGTAAAAATAGGTACTCATTTAATTAAAATAGTTGATACTGCTGGTATTAGAGAAGCTAGTGATGAAATTGAAAAAATAGGAATTGAAAAATCTTTAGAAGCAATAAATGAAGCAGATATTATTATTTCTTTATTTGATAATTCAAATGAAAAAGATTTAGAAGATGACAAGATTTTAGAAATATTAGAAAAAACATCTGATAAAAAAATTATTAAAGTTGTAAATAAATCTGATTTAGAAAATAAATTTAATACAAAAGTTTTAAATGATTTTATAAATTTATCTACAAAAGAAGATATCAATCCTTTAATTTCTATGATAGAAGAAATTTTGGATGCAAATACTCATAGTGATGAAATGACTTTAATTTCAAAACGACAAGTTGATGCCGTATCTCAAACTTTATATCATATAAAAGAATCTTACGCACCTTTAAAAACTGGTGAATTAGAATTTTTTGCTTATAATATTCAAGAAGCTTTAGAGCATATCTCAAATATCACAAGACCTTATGATAATGAACAAATGTTAGAAGTAATGTTTGGTGCATTCTGCTTAGGTAAATAATAGATTTAATCTATTATTTACTTCTCTCTTTATATACTAAAAATTATTTCTCAAATTTAACTCATAATAAATTACTATTATATATATTAATAGTATAATATCTTCAATAAAAGGATTTATTAATGATTGAATTTGAAGAAAAATATAAAGAATATTTAGAAATTAAAAGTTCTAAAGTATCAGATCTTTTATGGTCAATTAGAGTTAGTAGTTGTAGGTGTTGCATGTTTATTTATTATGATATATTTGATAAAAGAATTCAT
>JABSOL010000104.1 GCA_013215985.1 Campylobacteraceae bacterium | reverse complement strand
ATTTTGGACAATGTTTATAACTGTTATTATAACAGCAATTATAATTTTTGTATTTCCTTATTATTTTGAAGAATATAAAGTTGTATCTTATCGTTTATTAGTTGCATTTTCATTCTTTTTTATAATATCAATTCTTGTTTTATTATATGTTCTATTTTTACAAGAAAGAACACAAGAATATTTAAAAATTAGAGAAGAAAGATTAAGAAAAGAAAGAGAAAGAAAAAAATTAATTAAAATAAAAATTAAAGATATTAAAATTAGATTTTTAGAAGCTTTAAAAATATTAAAAAAATCAACTTTATATAGAAATAAAAGAAGAGCTAGATATGAACTTCCTTGGTATTTAGTAATGGGACAAAATAATGAAGGTAAAACATCATTATTAGAAGGATCTGGATTAGATTTTCCTTTAAATATGAACTTTAATGATCAAAAAGTAAAAGAAGTAGGGAGTTCTGAATCATTTGAATGGTTGTATGCGGAACATGCAATTTTTATTGATATGCCAGGAAACTATATTCATAATACAAATAATGATTATGATACTGAAGTATGGGAAAAAGGTTTTTTAAAGATTTTTGCTAAAAAACGTTCAAAAAGACCTATTAATGGAATTGTTTTAAATATATCAATAGATACATTTTTAAATAAAAGTGAAAATGAATTAGAACAATATGCAAAAGATTTAAGAAATAGATTTGATGAATTATCAGATGGTTTTGTATCTAGTATTCCTATTTATTTAGTTATTACAAAAAGTGATAATCTTGAAGGCTTTAATGAATATTTCTCAAATATCTCAGAAGATGAAAAAGATGAAGTATTAGGTATTACTTTTGATAATCCAAATGAAAATATAGATACAAAAATATTAAATGTTAAATTTGATGAGTTATTAAAAAGACTTAATTCTTCAGTGATTGATAAAATTCACACAGAATGGGAAGAAGATTCAAAAAGTAAAATCTTATTATTTTGTGATTCATTTTCAGAAGTTTTTGAAAGAATAAACATATTTACAGACATTTGTTTTTCACAAACTAGATACAGAAAACCTTTAATGTTAAGAGGTATATATTTTACTTCTATTCCTAAAGTACAAGAAGCTAGTACTTCTTATTTAGTTTCTCCAAAAACAAATGGACAATTAAAAAAAGCTCGTTCTTCAAAAGGTTTATTTATTAAAAATCTTTTAGAAGATGTGATATTTCCAGAAGCTGATTTAATTAATATGGATAAAAGTTATAAAAAATCAAGTCTTAGAAAACAAAGTATTGCTATTACTTTATCTTTATGTTTAATAACAGTATTTTCTGTATTTTTAGTTCAAGATTTTGTATCGCATAATAACTTGTTACATACAATGGAAAATGATTTTAGAACATCACAAGAAGTAAAAAGTAAAATTAAAAAAAGTGATAACTTTGAAAATGTTGTTGGAAACTTAAACATGTTTAATGATTTAAAAGAAAAACATATTAAAAGCACATCTAACTCTTTTTATATGATTAATTTTTTTCAAACAGATGAAAAGAATGTTGAATTAATTAATTTATATCATTCTAATTTATTAAGTACTTTATTACCAAGAGTTGAAGAATTATTAAATAAACAGGTTTTATCAAATCTTTCAAACTATAATAGAACGTGGAGTAATCTTGAATCTTATTTAATGTTAAATAATGAAAAATATAGAAATGATGATTTATTAAAAACATTATTGAGTGATTACTGGGCAAGGTTATATCCTAATAAACCAAGTATTCAAAAAGATTTAAATAAACACTGGGCTAATTTATTAGAATTTGGTTTTCCTCAAGTTTCTTTAAATAAAAATACATTAAAAGTTGCTCGTGCAAAACTATCTAAAAAAGGATATGTTCAAATTACTTATAATGGTTTAAAACATTTAGTAGATGAAACTATGAACTTTAAATCTTTTACTTTCTCTCAAGTAATTGGAAGTAATGTATCTTCATTTAATGGTAGCTCTGTAGTAGTTCCTGGTTTTTATACAAAAGAAGGATATGAAAAAGTAATTGTAGCTAAGGGTAAATCTTTAGTAAAAGAAGTATTAGTTAATAATTGGGTTTTAGGTTCTAATTTAAACTTAAGTGATAGCCAAATTAATAGTATTTATTCAAAAGTTTTATCATATTATTTTAAAGATTATAAAAGATATTGGTTGGGTGCTATTAACTCTTTATCAATTCCAAAAAGATCAAACATAGCAGGATTAAATAATCAGTTAGAGATATTAAGTTCTGGTGATTCTCCTATATTATCAATTTTACAAGCAATTAAATTAAATACTGATATTTATTCACCTGCTGAATTATTAAAATTTAAAAGTTCTGATGATAAATCTTTATTAAATAAAGTAAAACAATTAGCACAAAAGAATGCTTTGAAAAAAGCTGAAAAATTAATGCCTAGTACAAGTGTAAAAAATGTTAGAAAATTCTTTTTACCTTTTTCTAAACTTATTGATAAAGATAATAACGCAAATGCAGATTTACAAAATGCAATAGGTAAACTAGATCAAACATTTAAAGAAATGACTAGCATATTTGGAGCTATTGAAATTGATAAAGATTCATATGGAATTGTAAAAAATAGATTAAATGGAAAACATGAGTCTTTTCTTGTTAAGTTTAATGCTTTACCAATCCAGGTCTCAAAATGGTACAAAAGAGTTCTTTTATCTAACTGGCAGTTTTTATTAAAAGAAAGTAGAGTTTATATTACAAAAAAATATAAAGAAGATGTACTAATTTTTTACACAAATAAAATCAAAGGAAAATATCCTTTAAAAAGAAGTAATTATACTCAAAGTATAAATATTGATGATTTCTCTGAGTTTTTTAGATCAGGTGGAGTTGTTGATGAATTTTATAAGCAGTATATAAAAGATTTTGTAAGAATAAATAAAAAATCTTATAAATCATATCGTTTAAAAGTAATTGATGGTTCAACTCTTAGATTATCAAGAACGTTTATGCACAATATATTAAGAACATTTAGAATTAGAAATATGATGTTTTCAAATAAAGGAACTGTATTAAATATAAAAGCTTCTTTAAAAGCTAATGTTTTAGAAAAAACTCTTTCTACTATGACATTTGATTATGGAGATGATTCTATTGTATATGAACATGGACCTATTAAAAACAATTATATTCAATGGCCTAATGATAATACTTATACAAACTTCTCTTTATATAATTTAAATAATGAGAAAATACTTGATAAAAGTACTAGTGGCGAATGGTCTTTATTTGTATTAATTGATAAGTTTAAAGTTAAAAAAATATCTAATAATTTAATTTCATTTGAATATAAAAAAGATAAATATTTAGCATCAATATATTTAAAAGGAAAAGTAAGCAAACTTTTCACAAAATCAAATCCTTTAAGATACTTTAAATTAAAAGGAAAAATATAATGAATACTTCTAGTTTTTCATATACGCATCCTGGACACATCAGAAAAATAAATGAAGATTCATTTTATTCTTCTGATGAAGATGGATTATGGATTGTTTGTGATGGCATGGGTGGACATAAAGATGGGAACTTTGCAAGTCATTTAGTTACAGATACTTTTGAGTACCTAAGACTACATGATACTTTTGAAGATAATATAAATCTTTTTAAAGAACAAATTGAAAAGATCCAGAATAAATTAATTTTAAAAGTAAAGATGTCTAATACTAATGATTTAATTGGAACAACACTTCTATTACTTTATATACAAGATAATAAAGCTTGTTTAATACATTGTGGAGATAGTCGTTGTTATAACTTACGAAATAATACTTTATCTTTAGTTTCAAAAGATCATACAAGAGAATTAATGACAGATGAAGGAATTAAAAAAGTTCTTACAAAAGCTTTATATGCTCCAGGAGAGTTATTCATAGAAACAAAAAAGTTTTTAGTAAATGAAAATGATGTTTTTTTATTATGCTCAGATGGTTTATATGACAACTTAACAAATGAAAGTATTAAAGCAGCTATGAATATGGATGTACTTGAAAGTGCTATGAAAAATCTAAGTTCAATTGTTTTAAATACAAAAGCTGATGATAATTTAACAGCTGTATTAGTGAGCGTATCATGAAAAATAAGAATAAAAATAAAATAAAAAAAGTATATTTAGGAGAGAGTTTATTAAATGAAAGATATAGACTTGGCGATAAATTAGGAAGAGGAGGATTATGTAAAGTATATAAATCAAATGACATATATTGTGAGTATTTTAAAGATGAAAAAACTTTTGCAATTAAAGTACCACTAAAAAAACTATTAGAAAAAGAAGATGCAGCAGCTTTTATGTATTCGGAATATAAATTATTAAGAAGTATAAATCATAAAAATATTATTAAAGTTTATGATTATGGAATCGATAATAATACATCTTTACCTTATTTAGTTCTTGAATATTTAGAAGGTTCACTTCTTTTAGATATTCCAATTTATGATATGAAAAAAGTATTAATACGTGATCTTTTTGCAAAAGTATTAGAAACAATAAAATATTTACATAGCTTAAATATTATACATGCAGATATAAACCCCAATAATATAATGGTTTTACCATCAAATGAAATTAAATTATTTGATTTTGGTATCTCCCAACATAAGGAGTTAATAGAAGATACCTCTTTATGTTTTGAGAAAGTAAATGCTTACAATCCAAAATATTGTGCTCCTGAAGTTTTATTAGGTAAAAAACCTAGTTTTGAATCTGATATTTTTTCATTAGCATGTGTATTTTATGAAATATTTACATCTATTTTACCATTTAAGAATACGTCCCAAGACTTAGAAAAGAATGCAATTACATTTTTTTCTTGTTCTAAAAAAATCCCTTTAGCTTTAAAATTTTGGTTTATAAGAGCTTTGAGTTACGATGCTAAAAAAAGAATACAAAAATAATAGTAATTATTATGTATATTTGGAAATTTAGCATAAATTAATAATTAATTAATTTATTTATTAGGATAGGTTAATTATAATTTCATAATGTATAAAGTTATTTATACTACAACAAAAATAAAAGGTACAAAAAATGAATAATCCAATTTTTATTTCAATCGAAGGAAGCACACAAGGTTTAATTACTGAAGGTGCATTTACACCAGAGTCTGTTGGTAACTCTTACCAAGAAGGTCATGAAAATGAAACTATAGTAAAATCTTTTTCTCATAATATTCAAATTCCAAGAGATCCTCAATCAGGACAACCTTCAGGTCAAAGAGTTCATAAACCAATGAAAATATCTAAATTATTTGATAAAAGTTCTCCTTTATTATATAACGCACTGACTCAAGGTGAAACATTAAAAAAAGTTGAAATAAAATGGTATAGAACTTCTTATGAAGGTAAACCAGAACATTTCTTTACAGTTGTATTAGAAGATGCAGTTATTGTTGATATTAATTCAAGTTTTGGAATGGAAGAAGATTCATCAACTTCACAAGTTGCACCCTTAGAAGAAATATCTTTTGCATATAGAAAAATTACATGGAGACATGAAATTGCTTCAACATCTGGTGAAGATGACTGGAGAATTGGAGTAGGTGCTTAATCTATTCTTTTATAAATAGTACTCATTTAAGAGTACTGTTTATATGAACTATTAATAAATATTAGATAAATATTAATTCTAATATTTTTTAAGAGTTTGAAAGTTTAAAATTAAAAGGAAGTTGAATAATGTCAGGTTTAATAATATTACCAATATTTATTTTTTATGTAGTTGTAGCTTTTTTTGTATTCAAATTATTACTTAGTATGTTTAGGAAAAAGTTTTCTAATATATTACTTCTCATTTTAGTGATTTTACTTCCTTTTTGGGATTTATTATTTCAATTTGGAATTAGAAGTTTTTACCAGGTTTTCTTATTAAATCCTATTGTCTATGAAATGCCTCAAAAAGACAAAGATGGAAAGATTGAAAGTATTGGAGATTCTTTGACATTTTATTTAAGTATGAAAAATATCATAGATAAGGAAAAATTAGTATACAGACTTAATAGAATTTATCCTAATTTAAAAGAAAAAGTTAGTGATTATATTGAACTCAACTCAATGACTGGTAGTTACGAAAACAAGACTAATAAAGATGTAATTGTCAAGATATTTATGCTGAATAATAGTTATGAAATTATAGATAAAACAGAAGCAAGATATATTAAAAAATCTGTAGATAATCCTTCTTCTAGTTTATTAGGTTTTAAAATACGGAAAGATGAATATCAAATTTACGATACAAAATTAAATAAAGTTATTGGTTCTGCTCCTTTATTTGTAATAGGAACTGTGCCTTTTATGGAATACATAAGAAGGGAATATTTTTTAATGTATGTAGGTCCTAACCAGAATGAGTTGTTTAATGTAGGTGGTGCTGGTTATGCATCATATGATGAGCTAGTAAAAATACTATTTGATATAGAGGGATTATAATATGAGTAATAAAATTAATGAGATTTTGGATTATGGATTATTATCTGAATTTGCTTATTTAACACTTGAAAGCAAGTATTACAAAGTAAAATTAAAGAATAT
Organism: Campylobacteraceae bacterium; assembly: GCA_013215985.1. Lineage (GTDB taxonomy): Bacteria > Campylobacterota > Campylobacteria > Campylobacterales > Arcobacteraceae > NORP36. Next base: position 2,581 of record JABSOL010000104.1, on the reverse strand, counting down.
TTATACTAATGAAAATATAATAAAATACTTAAAAGTAGATAATGACGAAATAAAAGAAATTGACAAAGAGTATTTTATAGATAATCCTGATAAAGATGCCCATGACTATAGAGATATAAAATCTTCTAGATTATCTGTAATGATAGATCTTTTGGAAGATTATTCATTAGTTGACTTCACTTCAGATGATGGATTTATGAGTTCAGATTTTCAATCTATGGCGTTTAAAAATAATAGTACAAAAAAAAATATTGTTTCTTTTAGAGGAACAGATTGTATTGCGGATAGAGAGGGTACATGATGATAAAAGTAATAGTTTCTTACTTGTTTTTATTATCTTGTTCTTATGGTATGGAATGTAGTAAGAGTTCTTTTGATATTGGAAATATCCAAATAACGGAAATATACGAACATTATAATAAAACAGTTATTACAAAAAAATTACATGAAGAGTTAAAATATTTAAAAATTAGTGAAAAAAACTTTAAAACAGATATGAAAATATTAGAACAATATATTTCATTTTTAAATAGTAGTGTAAAATATTTAAATAAAGCAAATAATTTAAATAAAATAAATATTAATCACTGGAAGAAATTACAAGATATTTGTACATACGAGAATTTAACTTCTTCTACTAATTCATTAACTAGTGCTCAAAATATGAAAATGACAATTAAACAACAACTAGAAAGAGTACTTAAATATATAAAAAGAATTTCTGTTGTTAAAAAAATTGGTAATGAGAGATGGGGAGGAATTAAATAAATATGAAAAGTAATATTATTAAATCATTTGCTGTTAGAAATAAATTATTGGTACTACATGATATTGGAATATCTTTGTTTTTTATCTTTATTTCTATACTGTTTTTAATGACTGGTACCTGGTATTTAATCATTTCTTCGTTGATCTTACAATTTTTTGTAGTTCCTTTATTTATTAATTCTTTATTATTTAAAAATATAATTATTTTTTCTGACAAGGTTGTTTTAAAACGATATTTTGTTGCTAGCCAAATATTATATTTTAAAGATATTGAGAAAGTCGCTTTAAATAAAAGAAATACACTTCAAGTTGTTATGTTTTATAAGATTAATAACATATTTACTAAGTTTCATTTTTATATCTCTGCTCTAAAGTACAGAGATTGTATTGAGTTAATTGAAATAGTAAATAATAAACTAAAAAATGAAAGAGTTAAATATGAAACTAATTGTTAATAATGAAGAGTATATTGTAGTTGATGAGAATATTAATTCAAGTGAAATAGCATTTTCAACTTTTAGTGGATTTCTTGCATTTAATGGGCAGGTTACTTCTGAAATGGTTAAGCTTTATGGTGATGTGTTTACTAAATTAATTGGAAGTAAAATAAGTCTTATCTTTAGTATTTCAGATGGTTTAATTACAGGAGTTTTTGATCATAAAATGAATCCTAAAAAAGAGTGGGATAATATTATAGGAGAAAGGCTAATTGAATATGCAACTGCTGAATTGGGAGCTATTATTGGATTTATGATTGCTGGTCCAGTAGGTGCAATTGTAGGTGCAGTTGCGGGTGCAATTTTAGGAGGTCTTAACTCTGATGATTGGTATAATAATGGTGAAAAGATAATTAATGCATTATATAACAATCTTAAAGAAGAATTTGAGTATTCAGATTCTTATATTTATGGTAAAGATACACTTAAAGAATTTATAATAACTAGTTTAGAAGATGATTCAAATTTTACGAAAAAAATATTTCCTAAGTATATAAACTATAGGAAAATAGTTACTGTTGGTCTAAGTAATGATAAGAATAAAACGCTTGCAAGTTTTGTTAAACATAATTCAACTGAAGTCAAAGCTGATATTAAAACTAATAATATAAGTACAGCAAAAGAGTACTCTAAAATAGTGATAGATGAAAACTCAAAACTAAAAAAATATGATATCAATGTAATAACAACAGATGATAATCAAGAATATACAGTAATGAAAAACGAAACTATAAATAAGATTGCAAAAGATAATGGTATATCAAGAAATGAAATTTTAGATTATAAAGAGAATTCATGGGTAAAAGACGAAGATAGAATTCAAGATGATATTTTTCTAATTAAAAAAGAAGAACGCCTAAAAATCCCTGTAAAAAAAGATAAAACTGTTGTTGCACCTTTAGCTACATATTCAGGTGAGAGTATAAAAGATTTAAAAAAGAAAAGAGCTTCTTTAAATACAAATCTTCAAACAGTAAACGCAAGATTACATTTTTTAGATGCAGATTTATCTTCAGTTAATTTATTGAAGTCTTCTTATTCTATTCTTAGAATTAAAGGAAAGAATGAGATTTCTAAAACATTTAAATATACTATTACTTTTGTATCTAATAAGAGTATTGATATTAATAAAATCTTAGATACTAATGTACAAATGGTTTTATCTTATGATCAGAATAAATCTAATAAAAGAAATGTTTTTGGGAAGGTTCATAAAATAAAAGAATTATCAAGAGTATTAAATAAACATATATATGAAATAGATTTAGTTTCACCTTTTTATTACCTATCTTTGAATAAAGGATATGAAATATATC
>JABSOL010000103.1 GCA_013215985.1 Campylobacteraceae bacterium | reverse complement strand
TGTTTAAATATAAAGAAATAACTTCATCTATTAATTTTTTTTCATCTGTAATTTGTTCTAAAAAAGATAAAACTACTGTTTTATTCTTTAGTCCAAAACAAACAAGTGCTAAAAAAAGAATAATATCTCTTTTTTCATCATTGCTTTTTAACCTTGACATTTTATCAAGTGAAGATAATAATTTATTCCAATAAGAAAAAAACTTTTCATTTAAAAATACTTCTTTTTTATATTTAAAAAAATGATTTATTATTCCTAATTCTTCTATAAGTTTAAACCCAATAGAAGGTTTTGAAGATTTTAAAAAGAGTTTTTTGAGCTCTTCAAATACTCTCTCTTTTGCTAATTCATCTAAAGCTTTTTCTTCAACAAGTTTTTTACATAAAATCTTAGTTTTTTCATTTAACGAAAATTCAAATCGTGAAGAGAATTGAATAGCACGATAAACTCTTAAAGGATCTTCAATAAATGTTTTATCATTAATATGTTTAAGTTCTTTATTTTTTAGATCTGAAAAACCATTATAATAGTCTAAGAACTCTTTTTTACAATAGTCAAATCCTAAGGCATTAATTGTAAAATCTCTTCTTCTAGAGGCTTCTTTAAAAGATAAATAAGGATTAAGTTCAATCTCAAAACCTTTATGTCCTAAATCTACTTTTCTCTCAAGTCTAGGAATTGCAAAATCAAATTCATATGAGTCTACATGAAGTTTTATTACACCAAAACTTTTTCCAACTATATGTACTTTTCCAAATTGTGCTAAAGTTTGAGCTAGAATTTCATAAGTTTTTATATTAAAAACTTCAATATCATAATCTTTTATAGGAATATTTAAAAAGTGGTCTCTTACGCAGCCACCGACAAGAACTGGATTAGCTCCATTTTCTTGTAAATGATTTAAAATTTTCTCTAAAATAGAGGGGAACTTAATCTTTTTTATATAAGTGTACATCTGTTTGTGGATAAGGAATTGAGATACCTTCTTCATCAAATCTTAGTTTAACATTTTCAGTTAAAGCAAATTTTACATCCCAGTAATCAGGTGTTTTAACCCATGCACGTACAACAAAGTTTACACTTGAATCAGCAAGTTCAGAAACAGCAACAGTAATACCATCTTCAATTAATACTCTTGAATCAGCTTTTACAATTTCATTAAGTAAATTTTTTGCTTTTTTAATATCATCATCGTAACCAATACCAACAAGTAAATCAACTCTTCTTTTGGCATGAGCATTAATATTAGTAATTGCACCTGAAGTAATAGCTGAATTAGGAACTAATATTTTCTGATTATCTGGAGTTGTAAATTCAGTATTAAATAAATGAATTTCTGTAATTTTACCTGTAATGCCTGCAGCATTAACAATATCTCCAATTTTAAATGGTTTAAAAAATACTAACATAACACCAGAAGCAAAGTTAGATAATGAATCTTTTAATGCTAAACCAATTGCTAAACCAGCAGCACCAATAATTGCTAAAAATGAAGTAGTATTAACTCCTAGCTGCTCTAAAGCAGCTAAAACAACAATAACTAATAAAACATAATAAATTAATCCATCAAAAAAATTAATTAAAGTATCATCAATCCCTTTTTTCTTTTTTAATAATGAAACCATAATATTTGCTATTTTTCTAGCTAAATATTTTCCAATAATAAAAACTGCAATCGCAAAAAATATACTTAAAGCATAAGTACTAATTAATTCGTAATATTCTTCCATCTATAATCCTTAATTTTTTTGCAGTATAACTAAAATAAGATATTAAATATCTTATTTTATTATTTTATTTTTATTTATTAATTATTAATTAAACTTGAAATTGATTCTAGAATATTTTCAAGTTTAACTTCTGTTTTCTCTAGAGTTTTTCTATCAATAATTTCAACTAATCCATCTTGTAATTTTTTACCAACTACAATAGCATATGGAAAACCAATTAATTCAAAGTCACCCATTTTAAAACCAAATCTCTCTTTTACTCTATCATCAATAATTACTTCAATTCCAGCTTTTTTCAAAGTTTCATAAATTTCTAAACCAGCTGTAATTTCATTTTCTTTTTTAGCATTAGAAACAATAATATCAACCATAAATGGTGCAGTTTCTTTTGTCCAAATAGAACCTTTTTCATCATGATTTTGCTCAACAACAGCAGCAATTAATCTTGAAACTCCAATTCCATAACAACCCATTTCAAAAGCTTGTGATTTACCATTTTCATCTAAGAATTTAGCATCCATTGCAGTTGAATATTTATTACCTAATTGGAAAATATGACCAACTTCAATTCCTTTTGTATAAACTAGTGAAGAATTACAAGAAATACAAGAATCACCCTCTTGAACTGCATTTAAATCAGCAAATTCTAAATCCATTGATGTAAGATCTACATTTATAAAATGGTAATCTTCTTCATTTGCACCGCAAACAATATTATTATCATTTTTTAATTCATTATCTACAAGTACTCTTATATTTGCAGGTAAATCTTTAATTCCACAAAAACCAGCATGTAAACCAGATTCTTTAATGTCAGCTTCGCTTGCATCAAATAATTCTAATGCTCCAACAGCAGATGTAGCTTTTGTTTCTTCTAAAGTATCACAACCTCTAATAAAGTAAACAATTAATTCATTTTTATCTTCAAATTGTGCTTTTTTAATAACAGCTTTGATTGTATAATATGAATCAATATTCAAAAAACTTGAAACTTCATCAATAGTTTTTAAATTAGGAGTATGTACTTTTTCAAGATTTAATGTTTCTTTTTTATCTTGGACTTTTGCAGATCTTGTAGCTGCTTCAATATTAGCACCATATTCACAAGATGGACAAACTACAATTGTATCTTCACCAGAATCAGCTAAAACCATAAATTCTTTTGAACCAGATCCACCAATTGCACCTGAATCAGCTTCAACAATTCTATAGTCTAAACCTAATCTATTAAATACCCTTTTATAAGTTTCTTCCATTAAATTAAATTCTCTAACTAGATCTTCTTTAGAAGCATGGAAAGAATAAGCATCTTTCATTAAAAATTCTCTACCTCTCATTAAACCAAATCTAGGTCTTGCTTCATCTCTAAATTTTGTATAAATTTGGTATAAATTTAAAGGTAAGTTTTTATAAGAAGTAATTCTATTTTTAACTAAATCAACTGCTGTTTCTTCATTTGTAGGAGATAAAACATATGCAGTATTTTTTCTATCAGTAAATTTTAAAAGTTCATTACCCATAGTACTAGCACGTCCTGATTGTTCCCAGAAACTTAAAGGTGTAACAAATCCGAATTGTACTTCATTTGCACCTGCATTATCCATTTCTTCTTTTACAATAGCTCTAATTTTATCTAAAACTATTTTACCAAGTGGTAAATAATTATAAATTCCAGAACCAGTTTGATTAATAAAACCACCTCTAATTAGATATTGGTGAGAAGCTAAACTAGCATCTTTTGGAGCTTCTTTTGTTGTTGGTATGAACATTTTTGAAAATTTCATTAATTTGTAATCCTATTATTAAATTTAATTGTATGTTGGCAATCGTGAACATCGTCTGCATCACTTTTTAAACCGAAAATTGTTTGTACTGTTGATAAAACCATATCACATTCTATATCTTTTGATATTGCTTTTAACTCTTTTGTTGGTTGATGTAAAAATTCATTTAAAATTGTTTCACATAATTTAATTATGTTTTTTTCATCTTTTGAATCTATAAAACCTTTTTTTATTGCATGTGCAACTTTAGTCGTAATAACTTTATTAGCTCTTGTATACATATGTTTTACAACAGGTTCTACTTCTAAAGATTTAAGCCAAGAGAAAAACTCTAGTGAGTGTTTATTCACAATTACATAAGCTTCTTTTGCTTTTGCAGCTCTTTGTTTCATATTTTCATTTACAATGTCTTGTAAATCATCTACTGCATATATCTTTAAGTTAGGGCTAACAATAGTATCAATATCTCTAGGAACTGCTATATCAAACCAATATCTATTAAATGAACAAACTTCTGTCATATTCTGAGTTATGATAGGATATGGAGCTGAAGTTGCTGTTACCATTACAGGTATTTCATTTAATAATTTATTAATATTTTCATATGCTTGGACGTCAATTTCTCTATCAAAACTTTGAGCTAGTAATCTAGCTTTTTTTATATTTCTACTTACCATTACCACTTCAAAACCTGATTTTAGCAAGTGTCTAATAGTTAATTCGCTCATTTCACCAGCACCAATAACTAAAGCTTTTACATTAGATTGGTTTTTAAATAAAGATTTTGCTTTTGCTACGGCGGTAGAAGCTACTGAAACAGAACCAGTTCCTAAAGCAGTTGCATTTCTTACAGCTGCTGCACATGAAAATGCATAATTCATTGCACGTGTTAGTTTTTGATCACAGTAACCTTTGGCAAGAGATAATCTATATGCATCTTTTAACTGCCCTACAATTTGAGTTTCCCCAATTACTATTGAATCTAAAGCAGAAGAAACTGAGAATAAATGGTGAATTGCTCCTGCATTATCATATATATCAGCACGCTCAAATAATTCATCAAATTTTAGATTTGCATAATTAGATAAAGCAGAAATAATAAAATTCTGAGATTCATTAATATTTGAAACTGCTGCTATTATTTCAACTCTATTACATGTTGATAATAATATAACTTCATTAATAGAATTTGCATCGTATAATTTTCGTAAAAACTGTTCTTTTGACATTTCATCAGAGAAAGCTAGTTTTTCTCTCATTTCTATATCTGTATTTTTATGTGTAAAACTTATACTTAAATAACTCATTTTTTTAGAACTCTCTTTCTATCATAGCTTTCATAATCATAATTAAATCTTCCGAGTTTTCATCTTTTAAAGCATCAATTGCTTCAAGACCTAATTTTTTGGCCATAGATATTGAATCTTCTAAAGCTTTTGTACTTTGAAGTTTTTCTTTAATCCAAGATATTTGATTATCATCTAATTGTATCTTATATAGATTTTCTAGCTCTTGTTTATTATCAAGTCTTTCATGTAATAATAAATAAGGAATAGTTACTTTTCCTTCATAAAAATCATGCATAGCAGGTTTTCCTAAAGTCTCAGATGAAGATGTAATATCTAAAATATCATCAATCATTTGAAAAGCTAAACCTAAGTTCTTACCATATAAAGCATATTTATTTTCATCTTTTTTAGCTATAAGTGCTGCTGCTTTCGCACTGGCTTCGATTAAAGATGCAGTTTTTTTATAAATCATATCAAAATATTTATCATATGAAGTATTAAAAGTATCAGCTAAATCAACATCAATCATTTCACCAATACTAAGTTTTGTAACAGCTGATGATACTTCATAAGCTATTTTTTTATCCATTTGAGAAAGTCTTGTAAAAGCAATTGAGTATAAAATATCACCAAACATAATTGAAGTTTTATTATCATATAAAGAATTAATTGAAGGTTTTCCTCTTCTTGTATCAGCTTCATCAATTACATCATCATGTAATAAAGAAGCCGCATGAATCATTTCAACAACCGCACATAATTCAATAGATTCATCATTTACTTCTGCAATTTTTAAAATAAGTTTAGATCTTATCATTTTACCTTGAGCAAGTTTATCTAATAAAACTAAACATTTTTCATCATTACATTCTTTAACTAATTCTGTGATTCTATTTTTTACTAAATTTAATTCTTCCAATTTTTTTACCTTAATTATCTCTAAATTATTGTTTATTTATCTAATCTAATTCTTACAGATTTAGCATGAGCACTTAGGCCTTCTGTATCTGCTAAAAGTGCACAAGCCTCACCTAATTCATTAATTGCTTCTTTTGAGAAAGAAATTACTGATGATTTTTTTAAGAAGTTTTCCACATTTAAAGGTGAGTAAAACTTAGCTGTACTTCCAGTTGGTAAAGTATGATTAGGACCTGCTATATAATCACCAATTGGTTCAGGAGTATTCTCACCTAAGAAAATAGCACCTGCATGTTTAATTTTTGGCAATAATTCAAAAGCATTTTGAACCATTACTTCTAAATGTTCAGGTGCAATTTCATTCATTAGTTTAATCGCTTCTTCTTGTGAAGAAGTAATTATAATACAGCCTCTATCATTAATTGACTTTTGAGCAATTTCTTTACGCTCTAAGTCAGCTAAAGCAATGTCTACTTCTTTTGAAGTCTCATGTGCAACAGTTTCATCCCACGTAATTAAAATAGAAGAAGCCATTTCATCGTGCTCTGCTTGTGATAATAAATCAATTGCTAAGTACTTAGGTTTTGCATATTTATCAGCTAAAATTCCTATTTCACTAGGACCTGCAATCATATCAATATGAACTTCCCCAAAAACTAATTTTTTAGCAGTTGCTACAAATATATTTCCAGGACCTGTAATTACATCTACTTTTTTAATAGTCTTAGTTCCATATGCCATTGCAGCAATAGCAGAAGCTCCACCTACTTTATATGCTTTTTTAATTTCACATATATGCATAGCAGCTAAAAGAAGTTCATTAACTTCTCCATCTGGTGTAGGAGTACAAACTATAATCTCTTCAACACCAGCTACAAGTGCAGGAATTGCATTCATTAGTAATGATGAGGGATAAGAAGCTTTTCCACCTGGAATATATAAACCAGCTGTATCTACTGCTGATACTTTTTGTCCTAAAATTGTTCCGTTCTTTTCAAACTCAAACCAAGATTTTGGAATTTGTTTTTCATGGTAAGATTTAATTCTGTCATAAGCTGTATGTAAAGCAGATTTTAGTTTTTCATCTATATTATTATATGCTATTTCCATATCTTTAATATCAATTTGTAGATCTTGTGGATTTTCAACTTCCCACTTATCAAATTTCGAAATATGTCTTATTAACGCTTCATCACCATCAGATATAATTTCATCAATAATATTATTTACTATTTTTGAAACTCCTTTTATATCTGTTTTAGCCCTAGCAAGTATATTTTCAAAATCTTCTTTAAAAGTTTTATCTTTTGTATTTAATATTCTCAATTTATTTCTCCCAGCTTTTTTAAAATTTCTTTCGCAATTTCAATAGGCTCTTTTTTTTCTACATTCACTGAAATATCACTAATAGATTTATATTCATTTATTCTTGAATTATATAATTTTCTGGCTTCATTAATATTTTTAAGTAAGGGTCTTTTATTTAATTTTTTTTGTGCATTAGATGAAGAAGTTATTCTATTTAAAATTTCATCAAATGAAGATTCTAAATAAATTACTTTTCCAATATTCTTAAGGTTTTTTTGTTTATAAAAACCTCCACCTGTGGAGATAATTGAGTTAGTAATTGAATTTTCTAACCAAAGAGCACATTCATTTTCAAGTTCTCGAAAATGATCTTCTCCATGTTTAGAAAAGATATCTTTAATTTGCATTTTCTTAAGACTTTCAATTAAATCATCAGTATCAATACAGAAGTTTTGAGTTAAAGAATACAAAGATCTAGCAATAGTACCCTTACCAACACCCATAAAACCAATTAAAATTATATTATTTTTATCCATTCCGTGATTATAGCTAAAGATAGTTTATTTTATTATATATCTTTGTATTTTCTTTCATATCGAGGAAGCATAGATTCATTTCCGATAATACCGCCTTGATGTATATATAAATAGCTACAATCATTATCATGATTTTTTTCTAAATAATCATCAAAACATAGAAAACCTAAGGGGTCATATAATAAATCGAATTCAATATCTTTTTTTAAAAGTAAGTATTTTAAATAAAATTCTTTATATAATTTTCCAAAATGATATTTTTTTCTTTTTGGCATAATTGTGGGATGATTAGATATATTTTTATCTAGTTTATTAAACTGAAACTTTAAATACTCATCATCTCCCACACAAGAACACGTTAAAACTTCATATTTTAAGTTTTTCTGTAAAAACAATGATGTTGTTCCAGTTCCAGAAGGTAAAATGATTTTTAATTTCTTAGTATCTTTAATATTATTATCTTCTGCCCATAAAAGAATTTCATCTGCTAAAATTTTAATTCCATATTCAGCTTCTTTAACTCTTCCACCTTCTTCTATAAAAATAGCATTTTTTTCATTTGGCAGTATTTTATCTTCAATAAAGTCTTGAATATTATCTGCATCAACTTCAATTATATTTGCAGCTAACTTAAGAGCATGAGCATAATTGCCTTGAGGATTTTCTTTTAAATATGAGGATATATGATTTACATAAAAATCTAGTTTCACATCTTTTAATTTTGCTAATTGCGAAAAAGAATATAAAGAGTTTGCTTGTGGCGATCCATAAGAAATTATTTTATTTATATTTTTAAAATCTTGTTTTAAGAAGTAATAAAATTTTCTTGCTTTATTACCTGAGAATTCTTTTGATAAAAGATCATCTCTTTTTACATAAAGATTCATATTATTATATTTTATTTTGTTAATTGGTGAGTTTGTACATTTCATTAAGAATATTATACTAAAATAATAAAAATCTAAAATAAAGAGTAAAAATGAATTTATTAGAATATATAGAAAAAGGTGGAATTATTGTTTATATTCTACTTTTTATTAACTTTATAGGTTTTACAATAATTTTATGGAAATTTTTTACCCTTCCTCGAAAAAATCAAATTATTAAAAAAATAAAAGATAAAATTGATTTCTCAAAAAAAGATTCTTTATCTATACAAATTGAATACGAAATTAAAAAACTTGAATTTGGTTTAACTTTTATTAAAAATATAGCTTCTATTGCTCCTTTGATGGGTTTATTAGGAACAGTATATGGTATTTTAAAATCATTTGAAGCTATGACCGCGAATGGTTTAGGTGATCCTAGTATTTTTGCCTCTGCAATTTCTTTAGCTTTAATAACAACAATCGCTGGTTTAATTGTAGCTATTCCTCATCACCTGTCTTATAATCATTTTATTTCATTAATTGATGAAATAGAATTAAAAGCAAAAAAAGAGTTATTGTAAATGAAAAGAAGAGAAACACTTGGAATTGATTTAACAGCTATTATTGATATAATTTTTATATTATTAATATTTTTTATTGTTTCTTCTGTATTTAAAAAAGAAGAATTAGCTTTAGTTTTAGACCTGCCATCTTCAAATGCAAAAAGTCTTGAAGTTAATAAAGATGAGATATTTATTGAACTTAATAAAGATTCTTTAGCAATAAAAGGAATAATAGTATCATTTGAATCTTTAGAAGATAATTTAAAAGAAATAAAAGATATAAAACAAACTGTAATTTTAAGAATTGATGAAAAAGTAGAATAT
>JABSOL010000102.1 GCA_013215985.1 Campylobacteraceae bacterium | reverse complement strand
TCATTGGGAAAAACCTTTGGCGATTGTGCCTATAATAAATGATGGCAACATTTATGGGACCAAGAAAATCAATTTTGGGTGCACGTTTTCGTCATTTGATAATGAAATACCTCATGTCGACAAAGGCTCCGATCCGTTTGGCCCCGTTGCGACACAATATTGCGAGCTGCGGGACAAAACGATATGCACTGAACAACCAACAATCGCAACTCTTCAATGCATCAAAAATCAGCTCGTAACTCGCTCTAGATGCATCTATACTAACCAATCTTTATGGAAGGTTTTTGAACAATTTGCCGGCCCGGAAAAATGCTTAAAACGCAATGGAAAACGCATTTTCGGACGGGCGTCACGTACAGACGGGCGTCACGTACAGACGGGCGTCACAAGCGTACACCACCACAGGAACCGCATAGCCGCATAGGGAAACACCCAAAAAAACGTTTCTCTTTAAAACGCGTACATGCACCCACACGTATATGTATTGGATTTGAGTGCGTCACGGGATAAACCCCCTTCCTCAAACAATAATTTGTGGTATGATTTCACGACGACACAACCTTTGATTTAACATGAACATATTAACTACTGAAAAAATAATATATATTAATATTAGCGCTTATTTGTCTAAGTGTATTTTCTTATGTATTTTTAAATATTATAAAAAATACAAACCTTCAAAACTCTAATAATACACGATATATTTTATATACTCAAGCAAGACTACATTTAAACTTCCTAGAAAAATACCTTAGGAGTACAAATCTAGAAAATATAAAAAACATAAAAATAGAAAATGCGTCTTATAATATTTATGCCAAAATTAAAGATGAAAACATTCATTTATTTGTAAAACATAAAAATTATAGAATATCTTTATATAAAAAGATTTTACTTAAATAATTACATCTAGAATTTTTTTAGCTAATTTAACAGCTTTTGATCTATGAGAAAAAGATTTTTTAATTTCAGATCCTAATTCACCTAAAGTTTTATCATATCCTTTTGGAATAAATAAAGGATCATATCCAAAACCATTTTCACCTTTAGGCTCATCAATTACTTCACCATGCATCCATCCATGAACTGTATAAGTTTCTTTTTTATATACAATTGCAATACAAGCTGTATAAAAAGCAGGAGTTCTTGAAATATCTTTTTTCTTTAATTCAGAAATTAATTTTTCATAATTCTCTTTATCACTTGAGCCCTGGCCTGCATATCTAGCAGAATAAATTCCTGGTTCACCATTTAAAGAAGGAACGCTAATTCCTGAATCATCAGAAATTACAATAATATTTTCATCATTTATTTTTTCATAAATTTCTTCTGCTTTTTTTACAGCATTTCCTTTAAATGAATCTTTATCTTCGATAACTTCGTAGTCCCCAATAATATCTTTAAAACATAATACTTCATCACTAGGAAAAAGTTTTTTAAATTCTGCTATTTTTCCTTTATTTCCACTTGCTAATATAATTTTCATAATACACCTTTAATAAAAAATTAAACTTATTTCAAATAAGTTTATTATATAATGTCAGCCATTCTAACAAAAACTGGGAATAAATATGTTTAAATTAATTTTACCGCTTTCTACTATTATCGCTTTGCGATTTTTAGGTCTATTTTTAGTATTACCAATACTATCAGTGTATGCTATACAGCTACAAGGTGCTACAACTACATTAGTTGGTTTAGTAATTGGAGGATATGCTCTAACTCAAATGATTTTTCAAGTTCCTTTTGGAATGATGAGTGACAAATTAGGAAGAAAAGGTACTATTGTTACTGGTCTTCTATTATTTGCTATTGGTTCTATTGTATGTGCAATGGCTGATGACATTTATATTATGTTATTAGGTAGATTCTTACAAGGTTCAGGTGCAATAGCTGCAGTTGTAACTGCAATGATTTCAGATCTAGTAAAAGAAGAACAAAGACCAAAAGCTATGGCTATTATGGGTTCTTTCATTGGTATGTCATTTGCAGTATCTATGCTTGCAGGTCCTACTATTGGAGCTTATACTGGTGTTTCTACTTTATTCTACGGAATTTCAATTATGGCTTTAGTTTCAATTTATATAATTCTAAAAAAAGTTCCTAATCCTCCAAAAATATCTCATACATATAATGGTAAGTCAAAATTTAAAGATGTATTTTTAAATTCAAACTTAGTAAAAATGAATATTACAAACTTTTTACAAAAAGGTTTAATGACATTTGCATTTATGATTATTCCAATGGTTTTAATAAGAACATTTGAATGGGATTTAAAAGATTTATGGCAAGTATATTTACCATCAATGATATTTGGTATTTTAGCTATGGCACCTGCTGCTATTATGGCTGAGAAAAAAGGTAAATTTAAAGAAATTTTAATTATCGGTGTTGCTTTATTCGCGATTTCTTATTTAATTATAGGAAATGCTGATACTCCATTAATGTTTGGATTTGGTGTTGTTGTATTCTTTATTGGATTTAATATGCACGAACCTATTATGCAATCACTTGCAACTAAATTTGCAAAAGTTCACCAAAGAGGATTTACTTTAGCAATATTTAATTCGTTTGGGTATTTTGGAACATTCTTAGGTGGATTAATTGGTGGTATATTCTATGAAAGTGTAGCTTTAGATGATTTAGTTATAATAATAGCAGTTATTTGTTTATTATGGGCTGGATTAATTGCGACTATTCCAAATCCTATAAAGAAAAAGAACTTATATATTTCATTAGATGAAATTAAAAAAGACAAATTAGAATCTTTACATACAAATTCTGCAATTGATGAATGGTTTGTTAATGAAACTGAACATATTGCAATTATTAAATATAATGAAGATCTTATAAAAGAAGAAAGTTTAATTAAATTAATTAAATAAATCTACAAATAATAAAGGAGAAAGAAATAAATGAATAAGTTTTTATTAGTATTTATTTCTTCTACTTTATTTCTAAACCTATCTTTCTCAAAAACAACCTTCTTTATAAGCGAAAACAAACTAAAACAATATACTAAAAAATATGGAGACAGAGCTACAAAACGAGTCCTTATTTGGGATAGAGTTATGCAAAAGTCAAAAAATTTAAAAGTACTAAAAAAACTTAAAAATGTAAATGATTTTTTTAATAAAATAAAATATAAAAGAGATATTAATCACTGGGGTAAAAGTGATTATTGGGCAGCTCCATTTGAATTTATGGGTACAGGTGCAGGTGATTGTGAAGATTATGCAATTGCTAAATATTATTCACTTCTTAAACTAGGAATTCCAGAGAAAAAACTTAGAATTACTTATGTTAAATTATTAAGAAAAAGAACAAAATTCGAAATAGCTCATATGGTATTAACCTATTATCATAAACCTGGATCTACTCCTATAGTTTTAGATAATGTAAATAAGAAACTAACATTAGCAAGTAA
Organism: Campylobacteraceae bacterium; assembly: GCA_013215985.1. Taxonomy (GTDB): domain Bacteria; phylum Campylobacterota; class Campylobacteria; order Campylobacterales; family Arcobacteraceae; genus NORP36. Next base: position 5,932 of record JABSOL010000102.1, on the reverse strand, counting down.
AAGAAAAGATTTAAAACCTATTTATTCATTTAATGCAAATGGATTATGGCAAGCAAAAAACAAAGGAAGAACTAGTATTAAAATTGGCTCAAATAATTTAAAAGCTTGGCAAAGTTTAATGACTAGAATTTAAAAGGATACAAAATGTCTTTATCAAAACAATTATATATCATTATATCATTTATATTTTTAATGATTTTTACTGGTAATTTTATTATTTCAGTTAATAATACAAAAGAATATCTTGAAGTAGAGTCAGCTACTAAAGCTCAAGATACTGCTACATCTTTAGGTTTAACATTAAAACCATATATGAAAAACAAAAAAGATGAAGAAATTAATTCAATCATTAAAGTAATAGCTAATAGAGGTTTTTACAAAGAGTTAAGACTTGAAGATACAAACTTCACTTTTACAAGTGAAGATTTAATTATCAATAATAATAAAATAAATCAAGAACATAATTGGAAAATTGAAAATATTAGAATTGATAAAAAATATGGAGAAATTGAAAAAGTTGAATCTGATAATGAACTTTTAGAAGAGCTTGCAAATCTAGAAAATGAAGAAATAGTTTTAAATGATAGTGAAGAAATTGATGTTTATACTTTCACTGCAAATGAAACTTATAAACAAGGGCTTGATCTTAAAATATCTTTCAGCGCAAAATATGAAAATGAAACGTTAGATTATGTAAGTACATTAAAAATGTCTAAAATATTAGCAATAGAAACAAGGGCCGTAAAATTTGATTATGTTCCACAATGGTTTATAAATTCTTTTACTTTAAATATGGAAGAGAAATCAAGTGAAATATCTGATGGTTGGAAAACAGCTGCAATAATTTTTGTATCTGCAAATCCAGGTGATGCTTATGCCAAACTATATGATCAAGCAAAAGCTGCAATTATTTATGCAATGATTTCATTTACTATTTCAATGTTATTATTGTTTTTCTTTTTAAGTTTTGTATTAAAACCTTTAAAAAATATTGAAAAACTAGCAATTTCTATTTCTAATGGTGAGTTTCTAAAAATTGACAAACTTCCATTTACAACTGAAATTAAAAATGTTGCACTTGCTATGAATCAAATGTCTTCTAAGATTGAAGGTATTATTAAAAAACTTAATAAAAACCTTGAAAATATGACAAATAAGATTTCTTTAGATGATTTAACAGGCCTAGCTTTACAACAAACATTTGAAACTGATATGAAAAAGATGTTTATTCATAAAACTGATGCTTATGTACTATCTGTAAAAATTGATAATTTAGGATCTTATGCAAAAAACCATACAAATCAAGATGTAGATAATTTTATTAAAAAGTTTGCTTTAATACTTAAAAATTCAGATTCTAAGTTTGAATATAAAATTTCTGCTTATAGATTTTTCGGATCAGAATTTGCAATTATTGTTCAAAATAAAAACTTCTCAAAAGTAAAAGAGTTTTGTACTTATTTAAAAGAAGAATTAGACTTATTTTCAAAAGAACTAAATATTCCAAATATTGCTTATATTGGAGCAACTCCTTTTAATCATATTGGAACTATTCCTGAAATGCGAATTGCATCAAATGAAGCTTGTGAGATGGCAAAACAAATTGGACCTAATGAAGCTTTTATTAGAGATGAAAATGACTTAGCAAGAGACATGTTATTATGGAAAGATTTAATATTTGATATTATTGATAATGCTAAATTTGATCTTGATTATATTGGTGATGCTAAAGTTTTAAATGGAAAAGATGAAAATAAACTTGTAATGCAAGAAGCATTCTCAACTGCAAAAGATAAAGAATCTAATCAAATTGCAATTGGTACATTTATTTCAATTGCTGAAAAATATGAAAAAGTTATTGACTTTGATAAAGCTGTTATAAATAAAGTTATAACTCATATAAGAAAAAACAATATAACACATGATATTTCAATTAATTTATCACTTGATTCAATTTCAGATCATGAGTTCTTAAGTTATTTAGAAAAGATTTTATTACTTAATCATGCTATTGTATCTCAACTAGTATTTTCAATTACAGCATATGCAATTGCAAAAGATATTAATACATTTAAAACTTTCTCTCATAAAGTAAATAAAGCTGGTGGAAAAATAATTATTAAAAGATTTGAATCTAAATTTATTCCCTTAGATAAAATCAAAGATTTAAAAATTAATTATATTAGATTAGCTAGAGATTATACAAAAGGTATAAATAAAGAACCAGGTAAATTAGCATTTGTTGAATCAATGCAAGAATTATCTGAATTATTAAATATTAAAGTTTATGCTGAAAATGTTAAAGAAGATGAAGATTTAGAAATAATTAAAAAAATTAATATTTACGCAACATCTAGATAAAAGAGATAAGCATTAACAATATATTAATGTTAATGCTTTATAATCTATTATAATAATAATAGAGGTAATAATGTTTGAGAAGATGATTAGATTTTTTATAAATAACGCAAGAATGAACTATACTTTGTTCGTTTTAATTTTTGCACTTGGTATATATTCATATATAAAAACACCCAAAGAAATATTCCCTTCTTTTCAATTAGAAATGGTATCAATAAATGGATACTACTCTGGTGCTTCTGTAGATATTTTAAATAAAATGATTGTAAATGATATTGAAGACTCATTAAAAAATCTTCAAGGAATACAATCTCTTACAACTGTAATATCAGCATCTAAGTTTAATATATTTATGGAATTAAAAGATGGAGTTGATAGATATAATAAATCAAATCAAATCAAAGATATTATTAGTAATTTAAAATCCCAACTACCAGCTGATATGGATGAACCTTCTGTGAATCTATTAGAAATACAAAGAGATTTAATTGAACTATCAATTATGTCAAAAACTCTAAAACTAAATGAATTAAAACAAATTGCAAAAGATGCAAAGTCTAAAATTTTAGGACTTAAAGATATAGCTGATGTTGTTATGTATGGCGATTCTGATCAATATTATGAAATTTTAGTAAATGAGGATAAATTATTAGCTTTTGGAATTAAAAAAGATTCTTTTTATTCTGCTCTTTCAAAACTTTCATATATTTATCCACTTGGAAAATTAGAAGGAAAAAAACACTTTTATTTATCAACATATAATGGTCCAAAAAGCGAAAATGATTTAAAAAACACTTTACTTAATATTGATGGCATTAGTATATATTTAAAAGATATTACCTCTGTTTCTAAAAGATATAAAGATACTTCAACCCTATTCTCTATTAATGGAAACAATGCTTTAAACTTAAAAATTAAAATGAGCAATACTGGAAATTCAATTGAACTTACAAAAGATTTACAAAAACTTGTATCAAAACTTCAAGAAAAGAGAAGTGATATCGAGTATATTTTACGAGATGATAATTCTTTAAAAATAAAAGATAGACTAAATATTGTTATATCAAATATCATTTTAGGAATTATATTAATTACTCTTTTAGTAGTATTTTTAATTAATACAAGAATGGCTTTAATAATAGCTATTGGAATTCCTACTTCTTTTGTAATGGGTGCTATTTATTTTTACTTCTTTGGATATACAATTAATATGATTTCACTTGTTGGAGTTATGATTGCTATTGGTATTGTTGTTGATGATGCTATTGTTGTATCTGAGAATATTCAACAGCATATTGAAAAAGGAATGGATTCAAAAGAAGCTGCTATTAAAGGTGCCTGTGAAATGGCTAAACCTGTTACAATTGCTTCACTTACTACTTTGTTCTCATTTATACCAATGTTATTATTATCAGGAACTATGGGTGAGATTATGAAACTAATACCTATTGCTTTTTCTGCTTTAATAATAGCTTCACTAATTGAATCATTTCTTTTTTTACCAATTCACGCAGCTCATGTTCTAAAAAAAGAAGCAAAAGTATTATCTTGGGAAAAAGTAAATAAACTTTATTCAGAACTTATTCATTTTTTTATGAGATGGAAAAAATCTTTTTTAATTATATTTATAATAATAGTTCCAGTTTGTATTACTGTTTTATTAATGAATTCAAACTTTCAAATGTTTCCACGCTTTGATGGAACTAAAATCAATATTACAATAAAAGCAAATATAAATACATCTTTAGAAGACTCGTATAAAATAGTTCAAGAAATTGAAGCAGACTTGTTAGAAAATAAAAAAGAATTTTATATTAAAGATATATCTTCTGTTGCAGGATATAGATCAGATAAAGGTGGAAACTCTCAAAGAGCATCATATGTAATGTATATGACTATTGAGTTAGAGCGAATTAAAGCTAAATCTTTTGTGGATAAATACATCACTCCATATTTAAGTTTTTATTATAATGAAGAAGGAAGAATAAGAGAAAAAAAATCTTACGAGATTGCAAAAGATGTAAAAAAATGGTTAAAAAAACAAAACTATACAAACAAATATAATCTTGAAGATATAGGTGTTAAACAAAGAGGAATGGGACATGTAAAAGCTGATGTTAAAATTGGTTTTTCTTCAAAAGATTATTATAAAAGTATTAAACATATAGATATTATTAAAGAATATATCTTAAATCTTGATGGAATTAAAAACACTTCATCATCTGCTTCATTTGGTATAAACGAAATAAAACTTAAAATTAATTCTTATGCTAAAAGCTTAGGATTAAGCGAAGCATATATTGCCTCAAAACTATCACATTCATATTTAAGTAGAACAAAAACTAAAATCTTTGATAATGATGGAATGATTGATTTAAAAGTAAAATCTCAAAAAGAAGAAGATTTAGAAGAATTAAAAAATACTCAAATACTTATTAATAAAGATCAATATGTAAGATTAAAAGATTTAGTTGATTTTATAAAAATAAAATCATTTGAAAGTTTAAGTAAAGATAATGGTGTTGTAAACTTTTTCTTATATGCTAATGTTGATGCTGATATTATTACAGCAGGTGCTTTAATTAAAAAAATACAGCCTTTATTAGATAAAGCAAAAGATGATGGAATAAAACTAGTATTTAAAGGTGAAGAAGAAAAAAAAGAAGAATTGAAATCTGATATGACACTTGCATTTACTTTATCTCTAGTTTTAATTCTTTTAGCCATGTTATATTTATTTAATTCTTTTAAAGATACTTTTATTTTAATGTCAGTTATTCCATTCTCTTTATTAGGTGTCTTATTAGGACATAATCTTATTGGATTGAATCTTACTCTTCCTACAATTATTGGAGCTCTAGGCCTTGCGGGTGTAGTAATAAATGATGGTATTATTATGATGACATTTTTAAGAAAAGCTAAAAGTGTAGAAGATATATTTTATTATTCTGCAAAAAGGTTTAGACCAATAGTATTAACAACAATAACAACTATTATAGGATTATCAACTTTAATGTTTTTTCCAAGTGGACAAGCAGCTATATTTCAACCAATGGCAATTGCTTTAGGATTTGGACTTGCTTGGGGAACTGTTTTAAATTTAGTTTATTTACCTGTTTTATATACTTTCGTAAACAAACTAAAATAAACAAAAATACTCCACTATCAAAGCCTTAATTATTACTTTTTAATCTATATTTTTATAGTAAAAAAATATTAAAACATAAAAAAATGAGAAAAGGCTCCCCTTCTAAAATATTAAAAAGCTAAAAATATATATAAGAATTTGTAAGTAAAGTCACATAAAAAAATTATTTAAAGAATATCTAAATTCATAAGATAGTAAAATAATATTTACAGAATCATAAAATAATACTTTAAAACAATACTATATACAATAATTTAAACTATGAGTTATAGATAAATAAGAATAGATAAATTTAGCTAAGAAAGCTTTATAATTAATTATTATAGTATCAAAAAAAAAAAATTTATTAAAAAAGGGTATACAGTTATGAGTTTTAAATTATTTTTTAGATTTTTAGTCATTGTTATTTTTTTAACATTTACT
>JABSOL010000101.1 GCA_013215985.1 Campylobacteraceae bacterium | reverse complement strand
GGCTTAGAATAAATAAACATATTTTTATACTAATATATTTACGAATAAAAATAATGATCTGTGGCAGGTTAGAATTGTTTTCTATTGAATATAATAAATCTCAGTTAGTTTTATTGCTAGTATTATCTTAATATTAAAAAAAGTATTTTAATGTTTGTGAGTATTAAATTCTTAAGTATATACTTTTTCCTAAGCCTATTCTTTTATAAATAGGTTTAGGAATGATTTTATAGTTTATTTTATAGTTTTAGATAAGTGATTTATTTGAATCACTTGAGCATAAGGTATATCTCTTTTTGGGAATCTTTTTCTTACTTTATCTGTAAGTCCGGGAGAGAAAGCTCTGAATAATAATCTTGTTTCAACTTTTAAAGGAAGCGCTAAATTATTTGGTAAATCAAATACTTCATCTCTATATCCATCTGCTGGAATTCTAGTATCACTTAACATTTTTTCATGTCTCCAGAAATGTAAACCAACAGGAGAACCATCTTTTTTACCTAAAGATTTTTTAAATTGTCTAGCATCTTTTGGCATATTAATACCCTTCATATGACCTGTCTTATATACTACAGAACCATACTTGTTTTTAACAGTAATTTCTAGCCATATTTGTCTTCTAGCTCCTCCTGGGAACTTATGCCCTGCCATTACATTAGATACTCTAATTGTTAACTTATTATCTTTAATACTTGCATCAAGTTTTGTGGCAATTCTTAATAAATCAACAGAAAGTTTTTTATGTTCTTCACTCTTCATTCCTGCAAGATAATAATTAGCACCTGTAAAATGGTGTGTTTTTACATCTTTTTTAAGCGCTCCACCTAAAGTAGAGAAACCAGGAACATCTTTTCCAAGACTTGAAATATCTGAATTCATATGACAAGTTATGCAAGACTTATGTTTTGTGGGATCTTCTGGATTATTAAAAGAAGATGCTAACCATTCTCCATAGTTATCATTAATTTTAACTCCCGTTCCTGGAATAAATTCATTATGGCAAGTTGCACAATAAAGTGAATCTTGATATAAGTCTTTATTTGAATAAGATTCTTTATGTGCTTTTGGATTTGCATTTATTGATTTATTATTTAACCAATTTTTTATTCCTTTTCCTGAATCATCAAAAAAGTATTCTTTTCTATCTTTTAAGTTAACTGTAAAGTCAGCATTTCCACCAGCATTAGCAGCTTTATTAATTCTATGACATAAAAAACAAGAAGTACCAGCTTCTACAACTGTTTCTCCTTTTGCAAAAGCATCTTGAAGGCTTTGTGCATTTTTTTCATGCATATTATCTTTTAGTTTAAAAGCTAGCGAATCTTGTCCTGTTAATAAAGCTTGAGGAACATGACATCCTCTACAGAAGTTTCTAAATCCTTCTCCTTCTTTTTTGGCAGCTATATCTTCTTGGAATTCATAATATGAATGATCCATACCAGTTCCATGTGTAGAGTTAGCCCATTGATCAAATATTACAGGATGACAAGTTTTACAAGAAGCTGAATTTAACCACTGTGATTTATGAGCAGTTTTTTTCTCATCATCAATTTTTAACCAAGTAGACATTAAAGGTAAATTCTCAGGAGCTTGAACATACTTATGTAAAGCAATAAGAGTTTTTCTAACTTCATCACTTGGATTTTGTCCATCTACTTCTTTAATATTTTTACTTTCATTGGCTAAATAACCACCTTGAGTTTGTTTAATGATTTTTACATAATCAGATATAAAGTTTCTTGTGAAAAAACTATCAAGATTTCTATGTCCTCTTACTGCATCAACAGTATTATCAATTGTTGCATCATTTATAATAAATCTATTTGTTCCATTAAAACCTTCATAATGACAAGAAGCACAGGCCATCCAAAAATCACCTGTAATTGTATTATTTTCATATTTATCACTATTAGCTAAGTTAAATAGAGTTTTTCCAAGTCTCATTTCTTTATCCATAGGATCTTTTTCTACAACTTTTACAAAGACTGGATCTTTTACTCTAACTCTTGCAAATGAGCCATTTCCACCTGAATATAATCGTGTTATATCTAAAGACATAGCATTTTGAACATAAATATCTTTTCCATCTTTTGAAACAATAATTGCTCTTGGGTTTTCACCTGGTAAATGTCTTAAAATCTGAACAGCCCTTGCACCTGAACCTGCTCTTTTTTTTCTAATTCTATGCTGTCTTGATTTTCTTCTTTTGTTTTGAGTAGATCTTTTAATATCCATTACTAATAAGTCTTCACTTCCTGCTAGAGTTATATAAGCTTTATTTCCAGAAGGTGAAAAAACTAAATCCCAAGGATTTGAAATAATTAATGTTTTATTTAAATTATCAGTAATATTAATTTCTTTAAATAAATGTTTTCTTTTGATTTCAACTTCTCTTTCATTATAAGGTGTAAGATCAAGTATTGAAATTGTAGGAAATACTGTTGATTGAAATTGAAACTTATGATCTATATTCCATAACATATGTGGTAACCAAGCTTCTTTACCATCAGGAGTAATTTCAATATCATCTAAATATCTAGGAAGTCCTTGTGAAACTGTTTCTTTTTCATTTTGAGTAACGTGTAATGAAATAATAGTAATTGGTTTTTCATCAATTGGTTTATTTTTATTTATAATCTTAAATATTGAAACTTTTCCAATTAAAGCATGTGATAATAATAATCTTCCATCGTTTGTAAGGGCAAGTCCTCTTGGAGTTTCTAATGTGGGCACTTCTTGAATTATTTCTAATTTTTCTTCAGAAATTACAAGAAGTTTTTTTGCCTCAAAACATGATACATAAAACATTTTATTTGATTTATCATAAACAATTGCATGAGGTTTTTCAGGTGTTTTAATTGTTTTTATAAGTTTGTCATTTTTAGCGTTCATAATATAAATAACATTTTTCGCATAATCACTTACAGCGTAAATTGATTCGTTTTCGTTAAAAGCAATTCTTCTTAAATCTTTTCCAAGTTTTATTTCTTTTAATAGTTTTTTATCTTTTAAAGATGTTTTACTAACCGATCCAGCATCTAAGTTTGCTGAATACAAAAACTTTTGGTCTTTTGAGATATATAGAGCACTTGAGCTTAATGCATAAGCATTAATAACAAGCAGTGAACATAATAATAAATATTTTAACATAAATTTTTTTCCTCTTTATTTATAACTTGTTTAATTTTATTTTTGTCTTTTTTTAATCCATTTCTTCCTAAATAATAAGAATGATAAATAATTAAATACACAAAAAAGAATGATAAATAAAAATGTAAAAAGTTTGAGATTATTCCATATGTATCTCCGCCTCTATTTCCCCATAAAAACAAATAAGTTCCAGAAACCAGTAAAATTATAAGAGTTAACATAATTAAAATACCTAAAAAAACTTGTTTTCTTTTTTTATAAGTTTTTTTTCTTTTGATAATTGTATTTTTATGTTCTTGAATATGTGAATAAAGATAAAGAGATAAAAAGAATATTATTGTAATTGATATAAATACATGAATAAATTGATTTAACCTAAAAAACTCCCAGCTAAGATCTAAGTCTTGCCATAGTAAAAACCCTGAAATGAACATAATATATATTAGTATTTCAAATTTTGCACTTTTTTGCATAATATAAACATCCTTAATTAATTAAATTAGAAGACTAATTTTATCTAATTTTTAATTAAAGATAATTAATATTAATAATCATTTATTTTAAATTTGCAAACTTGTATTTTTTACAATAATTTAGCCAAAGACTAAATTATTTTTCTATTTCTATATGCAAGTCCTATTAGTATTATAATTACTAGAGCTGAAATTGGTACAAAAGTAGGAATAGGTAAAGGATCACCTGCTGCATAAGAGTGTTTTCCAGTAAGATAATAATTTACTCCAAAATAAGTCATTACAATTGAAGAAAAAGATATTAAAGATAAAAGAGCAAATCCAAAGTCTGTTAGTAAATTTTTAACATATTGTAAGTGAATAATAACTGAATATATTAAAATAGATACTAAAGTCCAAGTTTCTTTTGGATCCCATCCCCAGTATCTTCCCCAAGATTCATTTGCCCAAATACCACCTAAAAAGTTACCAACAATTAAAAATACTAAACCTATATAAATAGCCATTTTACTTATTCTTCCAGTTTCTTTGATAGCTGCAAGAATAGAGAAGAATCTATCATCTTGTTTTTTAGTATTTATAAATACAAAAAACAATAAAGTAATAAATCCTAATATCGCAGAAAGAGCTAAAAATGAATATGAAGCTGTAATAATAGATACATGTAGAGTTAACCAATATGATTTAAGAACTGGAACTAAAGTATTTATTTGTGGTTCTAACCAAGATAAATGAGCTACAAATAAAGTAAGTCCAGATAATATTCCTGTAGTAGCCAAAGCTAGTGATGATTGTTTTGAGAAAAATATTCCTGCTAGAATAATTGCCCAAGAAATATAAATCATTGATTCATAACCGTTTGACCAAGGTGCGTGGCCTGAAATATACCATCTAAGTCCAAGAGCAAAAGTGTGAATGAAAAATGCAATAATTAATAAAACTAAAGTAGCTTTTGAGATTTTATTCACAAAAGAATTATTATAAAATATTTCTAATAATACAAATATAATTAAAATAAGCCCTAAAATTAAATATAAAAAAGTTAATTTATTAAATATATCTAGTTTATTAAATAAAAGTTCTGATTCTAATTTATTTTTTGATGGAATTACTCTTGAGCCGTATTTATATTGATAATCTTTTATAATTTTTAAAGATTTATCTGCATTTTCCCAAGAGCCACCTAAACTTGCTTTTTCTACATCTTCTATATATGTATTAATCATTTCAGTGATTTCTATAGCTTCATTTTCTTTTAAATCTTTATCTGTAGTATTTAAAGCAGATATTACATATTGAGCTTGAGTAGGGTCAAACCATTTATTATTATCATCATCTATTTTTGGAAATAGTTTTAAAAATCCACCAGTAAAAACTGTATATGCAATATTTAATCTTTCATCAATTTTAATGATTTCATTATCAAATTTATCCCTTACTGCTGGTTTCTTTTTATTCGCAAGCTCTAAAAAGTATTCTAAAATATAAGATCCATTTTCATCATAAATATTTTTAAAAGCAAATCTTTTTTCATTATCTTTTAATTTTAGTAAAACTTTTAATTTAGGACTTTTAACTTTTAAGAATTTAATTTCTTGCCAAAGTCTTGGATAAATTGTCATAGATAATAAAATCTGATTTTCATTAAGTCCTAAAAACTCATTTGTTCTCATGATTTTATTTGTAATTTCAATTGCTAAAGAATTAAGAGGTTTAATTCTTCCTTGATAATCTAAAGATAATACTTCACCAAATTGTTTTGCATGTTTGATATCTATATTTGTAAGTTTTTCTATATCTGCTTTATTTAAATCTTTTGCATAGTCAGTATTAGCTTCTAAAGTATTACTTGAAAACAGTGTCGCCATCATTATTAAAATAAAAGCTGCATTTTTTAATAAATATGATTTTTTAATACTTTCTTTTGTATATTTTTTATTAGCTAGTTTTCTAAACTGTGAGTTTTTAGAAAAAAGGTTAAAAATTAAACCAGCAAATAGTAAAAAGTATCCAATATATGTAGGAATTTTTCCTGGATCTTTATTAATTGATAATACAGAAGCTGTTTCATTATTAGTATAAGATGATTGGAAAAATCTATATCCTTGATAATCTAAAACATTATTCATATATATATGAAAACTTATAGGTTCTTTTAAATTCTTAGTATCATAAACTTTTACATATGATGAATAAGAAGAAGGAGCATTTGATCCTGGGTATCTCTCTAATTCAAACTTCTCTAATTTAAGATAAAAAGGAAGAGTCATATTAATTGCGCCCCAAGACATTGTAACTTTAATATCATCAAAATTTATGCTTCTTTTATAACCTATAAAAGTTCCACCTTTTCCAAATAAAGATATATTCTTACTTTCTCCATCATAAGTGGCTTTAATCCTTAATGCATTAATTCTATCTTTTTTAGCTACTTCTTCTAAAGGTACTGAAATAGTTTTTATAATTCCTTTAGCGCTGGCTTCTGGAACTAACCACCTTGATGATGCAATTGAATAGACTCTTTTTGATGATAATTGTTCTTCTGTATTCTTTTTTATTCTTCCCTTTGATTTACCATTAGAAGCATCCCAAGAAGCATCTATGCTAGTTGTAAAATAAATTTTATTATCACGAGTATAAAAGTTTACAGAAGCTTTAGAACTTGTAATTTTTTTATTTAGAGAAAAAGATACATATTTACTTTCTTTAATACTTTTATCTTTTAAATCAATACTAGTAGATCCCATCATTCTTGTCATAATTAAATTTATTAAAGGAGCTCCATTTTCATCATCAACTATTCTCTCAATTGCATTTTGTAAATAATCTTCATATTCTAAAACTAATTTTTTGTCATTTATCATAAATGTTTTTTTATATGAACTTTGAGCTAAAGGAGTCATTAGAACTTTTATATTATCTTTTATATTTAAATCTTTATAAGTAATATTAGCTTGAATAAATTCATCACTTGATAATATTTTATTAGTCATTTCACCTTCATTTATAGTCATGCTAGCTTCATAGCCCATGTATCTAGTTATTGCTGCACCTATAAATATAAATATAAGAGAAATATGAATTAAAAAAGTAAAAATCTTTTTGATTTTATACATTTTAAACCAAATTATATTTGCAATTATTCCAAGTACTAGAATTAACATAATAGCTTCAAACCAAATTTGAGTATATACAAAAGATTTAGCAGCTAAGGGTCCAAAATCATTTTCAATAAATGTTGCAATTGCACAAGAGAATGCCATGAATAATAAGAGAACAATCATAATATCAAGAGATAGAAGTTTTTTAAGGGTTTTTTTCATAAATTAGCCTAAAGTAGATTTAATAGATTATATTAATTTAGCTAAATAACACCTAAGGAAGATAAGCGGTGTTATTTAACTAAATTAACAATTAAGTGTAAAAACAAAAGAGCCGAAGCCCTTTTATCTTATTGTCCGTATGAAGTTTTATCTTTTACCATCTCAGTAGATTTAGGATTATAAATTCCTTTTTCTTCTGCTTCTTTTTTCCATTCTTTTAATAAACCATTTCTAAATTTCATTTTTTGGTCTATTAACTTTTTGAAAGGTAAGTTAGTAACTTTTTGTGCTTCTTCTTTTGTAGAGTAAACAGGTACTTTATAATCAATTGCTCCATATTTAGCTAAGATTTTAGACAATTTAAGTCTAGCTTCTCCACCTAATTTAACAGCAGTTGCTAAAACTCTTAGAGTTTCTTCTGGTGCATGGAAGAACGCTGGATGTGATGCTACTGCATAATCCCATCTCCATTGTGCATGTCTGATGTCCATTAATACAGGTGCCATTTCTTCTTTTGTAGCGCCTAATTCCCAAGCTTTTCCAGCTTCTAAGTGAGCAGCTGCAATAACTTCCATGGCATCTTTATGTAATTCAGTTTTTCTTTCTTTCTTTCTTTGAATATTATCAAGTAAAGAAGCTTCTGAAACTCTGTGACAAGTCATACAAGAGTTATCCATATTATCTAAAGGATTTCCTATATTATGATCTGTATATTTAATTCCACCTTCATTTTTATAAGGCATGTGACAATCTGCACAAGAAACACCGTTTCTACCGTGAGCTCCTGTCATCCACATTTCATAACCTGGATGTTGTGCTTTTAACATTGGAGTTTTAGAAATTTTATGAGTCCAATCTTTAAAATTAATTTCATCATAATATTTTTCCATGTCATCAACAGATGTACCTTTAGCCCATGGTAAAGTAACGATTGCAGCTTTTTTACCAGCAGCAGTTTTAACTTTTTTGAAATAATATTCAACATGACATTGAGCACATACTAATGATCTCATATCTTGTTGAGTTGCATCTTCCATGTTAATTAAATCGGGGTTTGATGCAAGTGCTCTTTTTAAATGAGGTCTGTTAACTTGTAATTCCATTGTTTCTGGATTATGACAATCTACACAACCAATAGGGTTGATAATATCAGAACCATATTTAGCCCATTTTCCTGAGAAAAATTCTTCTTCTCCAACTTCATTAATAAGTCTTGGAACATCAGGCCCTTTACATGTCCAACAAGCAGTTGGCATTGGTCCAGATTTAGCATCAACAGGTCCACCAGTTCTTAAAGTATTTCTATTATCTTCAATTGCATAAAAGTGACCTCTTGGTGCATTATAATCTTTTGCAAATCCATAACCAGCCCACAGTACCACTAATTCAGGGTATTCTTTTAACATATCACCTATGTCATCAGAATTTCTAGTTTTTTTCCATGAATCATATTGTCTTGGATATAATTTTCTAAACTCTTCGTTTTTAGTTTCCCATCTGTCCATTTTAGGAACAGAACGAAGTGATTTAGTTTCCTCTTTTTTTTCGTTGATATTTGCTAATAGGGCAGACATACAAGCAATTGCAAGAACAGAACCAGCAAGTAATAACTTAAACTTTTTCATTATTTCACCTTTTATTTCATTTTTACATTAACGCCAAGTGTATATGGAGTTGATGTTAAACTTCTAACTTTACCATGAGGAGTGTATTTATGACATTCCCAACATCTTCGACCATTTTTAAGTGCTTCATCACTATCTGCGTGATAATTATTTTTGTTTACTAGCATTTGTGAAGATGTTTTACTATGACATCTAACACAGTTAGCTTGTACACGGTTAGCACCATCTTCACTTATTCGAATATTATTCTTATAAGTATTGAATGTATATGCAACTGAGTGATTCCAACCATCAACTGCTTTAGATTTGTATTTTGCAATAAAATCTCCAACAGGTAAATGACAGTCTATACACTTAGCTACATTTTTATGTGAACTTCTTGACCAAGTTGCGTAAGCTGAATCCATTGTATGACAATTGATACAGGCTTTTGGGTCACTTGATAAATAAGATAACATATTAGATGCATACGCTGTGTAAACAAAAAGACATGAGGCAATTATAAAACTTAAAATTGAACCGTAAAAAACAATTTTATTTTCTTTCATCCTAAATCCTTTGAATTACATTTTAATTATAATATATCTTTAAGTTTGATGATTTGACTTGAATCAAGAAAATATTTTTAAAATGCCAAATAATTAAATTAATGCCTATAAATACGATATCTAATTAAAATTAATAATAATATATTAGTAAATAATAACTATTTAATTTTATAAAATATTATTTATAAAAATGATACACTTAATAATAACGACTCTCAAAATTAATAAATTCACTATATATAGG
>JABSOL010000100.1 GCA_013215985.1 Campylobacteraceae bacterium | reverse complement strand
TATTGAGATATTAAGTTTATGTTCTTTTATTATATTTATAACTTTGATTATTAGAATAGACATAAGTTTTGGGTAAAGTCTATATGTTTTAGACTTTTCAATAAAAGAGCCTGGAAATATAATTTTTCCATCTTTATCTTTTAATCTCATTAATGCTTCAAATTTGATAGTTTTTTCACTTGCACAAGATACAATTTTCTGAAAATATGCTTCTACAAGATTTTCTTTTATATTATATTCTATACATTCAAGTAAATTATCATTTTCTTCAACTAAGTTAGAATCATAAAATGCAAAATCATTATTATTTGATTTTGCATTGTTTAATGCTTTTTCAGCATAAATTCTTAGATTCTTTTTCTCTGCACAAGTAGAAGAGATTGTTAGATCAATAGATATATTTGAACTTTGTTTTACTTCAAATTTATATTCTTTTATTGAAGATAATATAAGATCTTTTATTTTTTGTATTTCTTGGATATTTAGTTTAGTATTTATTTTAATAGAAAAAACATCTACATATAAATGTTTTATGTTAATAGAAAATTTTGAGTCTAAAAAATTAGATATATTCGTTTGAAGATTATTTAATACATTTAAAACTTGTGATATTATTAAATCGCCATTTTTAAATCCATAACTTGCATTTATATCTTTCATACATAAAATATCAATTAAAAAAAATGTATAAATCTTTTTTTGTTTATTTTGTATTTTTGACAATATCTAATCCTATTTTCTATTTCAATCATAATTATTATAGTAATTTAATCTTAAGAAATAGAAAAATATATACTATTTAAATATTAATATTGAATATTACTCTTATTTTACATAATTAAAGAAAGAGAAATTCTTTCTTTAATTTAAAATTGAAATGCAGCAGATAAAGTCATTGATGACATATCATCTAATGAACTTCCAAATTTAGTAGTTTCAAATTCTGATTTGAAGATTAGATTTTTACTATAGTGGTAATTTAATCCATATGAAATAGTTGTTTGTTCATATCTTTGTCTATCAATAACTCCTTTACCTGCTTTATACATAGTATCAGAAAAATCATATCTAGCCCACAATATTGTTTCTTTTTTCATATTAAATGAAGGAGCTATATTTTGTCCAAGTTCCACAAAATAAGCAATTGCTTCTTTTGCTACAGGATGATTCCTTGCTCTATATTTACCAGGCAAGTTGTAGTTTGCTGCTGTTATCTTATTATTATCATCTAATATACCTTTTATGAATAGGGCTTTAATATCAGTATTTTTATATTTGTAAACAGCATGAAAACTTAAAATTTTAACTGTACCTTTACTTTTTAATTGAGTTTTATGTCTATTATCACCAGTATCACCTTGATAATAAGAGAAACCAATTTGATTACCAATTAACTCACCATATGATACTCTTAAATTTAAAGCTAAATCATCTGCATTAGCATATTCAAATCTTCTTTGACTTCCAAATTTAATCCATCCCGAACTATCAAAGTTTTCAGAATTTAGACCATTTACTAATTGAACTTGATAATGCAAAGAATTATCAATTAAAGAACCAAATACTTCAAGACCAGTTTCATGCCAAGTTGCTGGAATAATTCTACTTTCACTTCTATTTCTTGTAGCACTATGGTAAAGACTTGGAACATGTCTTGAGCTTAACATTCCAATTGCAACTGGAAAATGTCCTATTTTAAAAGACATCTTAGGATTTTGAGTAAGCATTATTGCTAATTCTTCAACAACAATTTCTCCACCTTTTTCAATTTCAGTTTCAAACTCACCCATTTCTTCTTTTCCATCATATTCTAGCGTTGAACCAGTTCCTCCGTGCTCATACTCAATTTCTGTAACAATAGTAGTAGTATCATCAAGAAGATATCTTTGAGCCATCACAAAACGTTCAAGATCAACTTTTGCTCTTTTTTCTGGTTTTGATTGGTAATTTTCTAAATAATCATACTGTGAATAATTAACATTTCCATAACCAAACATTTGTAATCTATCTAGATCTATTGCAAATGTATTTGTAGCTGTACATAAAATGATTGCAGCAAGTGATAAATGTATTTTTTTCTTCATTCTTTTCCTTAAATTATATATTTAATTGTTGACTATAAATCTTCTAAGAACTTAATAAGTGATTCTCTATCTGATTTAGATAATTTCATAAAGTGAAGTTTTGATGTCAAAGCTTCCCCTCCATGCCATATAATGGCTTCTTCTAATGTTCTAGCTCTTCCATCATGTAAAAAACCAGCAGCTGGATTTACAAGTTTTGTTAAACCAATACCCCATAAAGGTCTTGTTTTCCATTCATTACCATTAGCATCACCATCTTTTCTACCATCAGCTAACGCTTCACCCATATCATGAAGTAACATATCTGTATAAGGATAAATTACTTGGTTTTCTAATTCTTTTATTTTACTTGCTATATTATCTTTTTTTAAATATGGGTTTCTATTATGTTTTTTTGAATATGAAGCACTTTTATTTCCTGTAGTAAATGAAGGATTATGACATTTAGCACAAGATATCTTTTCAAATATTACTGCACCTTTTTTTACTTCATCATTAGAAGGATCTCTTCTTGCTGGAACTGAAAGCGTTTCTGTATAAAAAACTATATCTTGTGAAAATCTTAGATCTGCATCTAAATCTGCATCTGATTTAGTATCATCATAAGTTATAAAAGAACTTCCAACTTTTTTCTTATAATTTTTCATTAAATCTGTTGAAGCAATACTTTCATTTTTAAATAATGGATTTGTTACACCCATATCACCCCTTAATGCTCCTAACCCTTGATGTGCAACTGTTGGAGTATTTGCTTTCCATCCATATCTTCCTAAAGATAAAGGTGGATTTTTATCACAAGGTAAATTATTTTTTATATTTGAACAATAATCAAATTTTTCTTTATCAAATACTATATTTACTTTTCCAGATATTCCATCTTCATTATTATCATCAGGATCAGCTAGGGCTAAAATATCTTTTTCATTAATTGCATCTAATAAACCAAGTCCAAACATTGGCATCCCAATTCTAGGACCCATTTTTACATCATCTTTAAATAATCTACTTTTTGAATCTTTTGAGAAATCTATTGAATCATAAACTTTTGGATTATCAGGTGCATCATAAGGATTATCAACAAAAAATAATGGTTTTGAAAGTTCTACTGTACTTCCATCAGGATATGTTATTAATTTTCTTTTATACTTCATCCATACATCAGCTAGACCAGTAGCATAACTTTGTTTATCATCTCTTAATCCAATATTTCCTCTATGATGTAACTGATCTGAGAAGTTAGGTACAGCAATAGGTGATCCCCAATTGTTTGTTTTATCTTTTTTAGCTTTATTAATTTTTTCGTTTTCAATACTTATTCTTAAAAATACACCAGCATTTCTTAGTTTGTAATAACCATTTAAATCTTTAAACATTGTATCGTTGAAATTAAGGTATTTTACATAAGGTAAAGAAGCTCTTCCATCTGAAAGATGACACTTATCACAGTTAGTATTATTATGAACAGGACCTAATCCTGCCAGGTAATCACTTGAAGTTTTACTCCCAATAAAAGAAGTTTCAAAGTTAGCATCACCACTTAAATGCATTTGCATATCTTTTTCATTTAAAGTATTCATTGGTTGTGCATAAGCTTGAGATGTTGTATTCGAAATCTTATCTGTAGACTCTCCTCCAATCATATCATCTAAAACATAAGCTTTTTTATAATCATCTTCATTTATATCTAAACTAGAGAATATTTTTTTTGTAAAAAGTTTTGTATCAATTTCTTGATTTTCAATTATTTCTTGTTTTAGTATATTATCAGCGTACTTTGAAATATGATTAGTTTTATCATCGCTATTACTTTTATTACAGGCAGTTAAAGTAAAAACAATAGCCAAAATACATGAGGTGGTTTTTAGTAGTTTTTGAGTTTTCATATTATTCCAAGCTAAGGAACCGAGTAATCGATTCCTTATATTATTTATTTATTAATTATTTTTTTAATCTAATAACAGCTTCTTCCGCAGTTTCAACATTTTTTCCATCACCAAATAACATATATTCAATAGTATGGAAACCTTTAGTTTCACCATCAGTTGTTACAATTGTATATGTATCTCCATCCCAAGCTTTTAAGTTAGATTCAATTGCAGCTTGTGAAGTAACAGGCCAAGAATCTGTATTTCCATCAGTTGCAGCACCTAATGAAGGTGAAGTAGTAACAATGTATGCTTCAGATGATTCCCAAGGAGCACGTACGGCTTTCCAAGCAACTCTTGCTGCTGTAACATTGGCAGGTGTAGTATCTTTTTTTAATGCAGAAATAGCAGTTTTTAATTTACCAGCATTTGCACCTAATTTGATATAAGTAGCTTTAATTACATCATCAGCAATTGAATCAATTTTTGTTTTACTAGCAGAATCAGCATTTAATGCAATTACACCAGCAGAAGAAATAATTATTTTTTGTACCTCTTCTAAATCTGTTGCAAGAGCTTGAACAGCAGCTTGTGCAGTTACAATTGAAGCATTATTTGTAGTTAAAACATTTCTAAATGCATTTTCTTGTGAAATAACTGCTGTTCCTGCAATTACTTTATCTGTATTTAAATCACTGATTAATTTAATTGCATTTAAAGCAGCAGCTAAAGAAGTAGTAACTTTTGCAGTATCTGCTCCAGCTTTTTCTGATAAATAACTTAATCCTGTATCCCATACTTTTTCAATAGAATGAATATTATTATAGAAATCTGCACTTGAATTCCAAGAGAATTGTGATTCAACTTTTGTTGTATCAACAGTACCACCACCTAGAGGATCACCAATTTTACCATCTCCAACTTCACTCGCAATATCAAGAGAACCTTGAATTAATGTAGCAGTTGCATGTGCATTAGATAAAGCTTTAAATGCTGTAATTGCAGTTGATTCTTCTTCATCTGCTGATGTCCAAGCACTTGTTAATGCAGTCATATCTTTTTCAAAAGAAACACCCATAGCATTTACATATGCTAATCTTGATTTATCAGAAGAAGCTTTTGCTGTACTCTTATTATCATCACTATCACTACCACAACCTATTAATGCTACTGTTAATACAGCTGCTGCTGCAATGCTACTTAATTTTAATTTCATATTAAACCTTTTAAATTTTATAAATCATAAATATTAATGATTATGATTATCGTTAATGAAATGTAACATTTCTTTTCTTAAAATTTGGTTATTTATTGATTGTTTAATTAATGAATAGTAAATATAAGTAGTGAATATATATATTAAATTCAATTATAAGATGTATTTATGCTATTATATTATTAAACTAAGTAGTATTTTTACATGATATTTATAATGGGAAGAATTTAATTCTAAAGTAATTTTATAATACATATCTAATATTTATTAAAGTGATGATAATATACGACTCTATTAATTCTAATTAATAAAGAATAATAATTATTAGATTATATTTATATTATAAAAGGTTTAAATTTGGAAGATTTTATAAAAGAGTGGGGTTATTTAGCTCTATTTTTATACTCATTTGGTGGAGGTTTTGTAGGCCTTGTAGTTGCAGGTGTATTAGCTTTTGCTGGTGATTTAAATATATACATA
Source organism: Campylobacteraceae bacterium (assembly GCA_013215985.1). GTDB lineage: Bacteria > Campylobacterota > Campylobacteria > Campylobacterales > Arcobacteraceae > NORP36. Next base: position 3,884 of record JABSOL010000100.1, on the reverse strand, counting down.
TGTATTGCAGTTGCAGCTAGTTCTAACTTTTTAGGAGATCAATTTTTATTCTCTTTAGCTAGGAATAATAAAACTTATGCAAAAGAGATGATGCAAAAGTACGGACGAAAAGTGGCTTATGCTCATCTCTTAATGAGAAAATATGGTTCACCTGTTGTATTTATACAAAAATACATTTATGGAATTAAAACTGTAATTCCTTTAGCTATGGGTTTAACAAAATATAATAACAAAAAGTTTTTAGTTTACAATGCTTGTGCAGCACTAGTATGGGGTATTGTAGTTGGTTCTATTTCTTATATTTCAGGCGAGTTTATTTTAAACATTGCAGAAGATTATAAGTATATAGGAATTGCTATTTTAGCAAGTATTATTTTAGGTACATCATACCTATTTAGAAAAATTTAAAAGGAAACATCATTTCATCAACATTTAAAACACTTAACATTCAAGAAGATGCTTTAAAAAACTTAGATTCATTAAACTATGAATATATGACAGAAATTCAAGAAAAAACTTTACCATTAATTTTAGATGGCAAAGACATTATTGCGCAAGCAAAAACAGGTTCAGGAAAAACAGTATCTTTTTCTCTACCAATTATTTTAAAACTAAATGTAAAACAATTTAGAATTCAATCATTAGTACTAGCTCCAACAAGAGAACTAGCTTCTCAAGTTGCACAAGAACTAAGAAAACTTGCAAGATATAAACATAATGTAAAAATCTTAGAATTATGCGGAGGGGTTCCTTATAGACCTCAAGTTAATTCATTATTTCATGGAGCTCATATTTTAGTAGGAACTCCTGGAAGAATATTAAAACATTTAAAAGAAGGTAATATTAAATTTGATGATTTAAATACTTTAGTATTAGATGAAGCTGACAAAATGTTAGATATGGGATTCTTAGAAGACATGAGTGAGATTATTTCTTACTTACCAAAACAAAGACAAACATTATTATTTTCAGCAACGTTTGAAGAAAATATTCAAAGTATATCTAAAGATATTATGAGAAACCCTGTAAGTATTAAAGTTGATTCTTTACATAATGAAAACATTATTAATGAAAAATACTATAAAGTTGAAAATGAAAATAAAACTCCATTAATATCAACTCTTATTTCAACATTCAAACCTGAATCAATATTAATTTTTTGTAATATGAAAATTAAGTGTGATGAAGTTGCTGATGATTTATATGACTTAGGATTTGATGTATTAACTCTACATTCTGATCTTGATCAAAAACAAAGAGATGAAGTTTTATTAATGTTCTCTAATAAATCTTATCCTATTTTAATTGCTACTGATGTAGCTTCAAGAGGTTTAGATATTGATGATATTTCTTTAGTTATTAACTATGATTTAGCTAATGATGAAAAAGTACATACTCATAGAATCGGAAGAACTGCTAGGGCTGGTAAAAAAGGTATGGCAATTACTTTATGTAATTCTTATGATTCTGAAAATATGATTGATTATAATGATATCTTAAATAAAAAAACATCTTTTGATGATGTAACTGTATTAGAAGACGATGTTTCATTTAAGCTACGTGCTCCTTATAGAACTATTTTTGTAAATGGTGGTAAAAAGGATAAAGTTAGAGCAGGGGATTTACTTGGTGCTTTAACTGGAACTATTGGTTTATCTAAAGATGATATCGGTAAAATTAATATTTTTAACTTTTGTTCATATGTTGCAATTAAAGAAGATATGTTTGATAAAGCATTAGATGGTTTAAATAATAATAGAATTAAGGGTAAATATTATAAAGCTTATGGTAAATAATATTTAAATTATAGTTTATATATAGTGAAGTTATCTTCACTATATATCTTGTTCTTATTTTTGCTCAAAAATATGAACATCTCTTTGTGGAAATGGAATTGTAATTTTATTTTCATCAAGGGCTTTTTTAGCGTTTTCTTGAATCTCAAAAAACACAGTCCAATAATCTTCACAATTACACCAAGGCATCATTTGTAAATTAACTGATGAATCAGCTAAAGCGCAAACTCCAATTGAAGGTGCTGGATCTTTTAATACTTTAGGATGATCATTCATCATTTTTAATAATACTTCTTTTGCATCATCAATTGATGAATCATATGAAATACCAATTTCTAAATCAACTCTTACTGTACCATTAGCAGATACATTAGTAATACTATTAGAAGATACAACAGAATTTGGAAGAATAATAGTTTTATTTTGGAAAGTAGTTAAAATAGTATTAAAGATTTGTATTTCTTTTACTGTTCCTAATTGTCCCTGAGATTCAATTAAATCACCAATTTTATATGGTTTGAAAATTAATAATAGAACCCCACCTGCAAAGTTAGATAATGAACCTTGTAATGCTAAACCAATAGCTAAACCAGCAGCTCCAAGAACAGCGATAAATGAAGTTGTAGCAATTCCTATCATAGAAGCAACTGAAATAAATAATAACACTTTTAAAAGCCAAGAAACTAAACTTCTAGTAAAAGGAATTAGGGTTTCATCCGTTTTAGATTTTTTCATAATTTTTACAGTTAAATCAGATAAAAGTCCAATTACCCATAAACCAACAATTAGTACTACAATAGCAAGTATCAAACTTGGTGCATATTGCATAGTTACATCAATAGATTTGTCAAAATATTCTTCCATTATTCTTCCTTATTTAATAAATTATATTGTTATTTTAGCAGAACTTTCTTAATTTTAGAAATTATGCTAAAATTTCAAAAATTAAAAAGGATTATATATGGCAAATGCAAGTGCTAGACATATTTTAGTAGATACTGAAGAATTATGTAATGATATTAAGAATAAAATTAACGCAGGAGATACAACTTTTGATTCAGCAGCAGCAGAGTTTTCTTCTTGTCCTTCAGGACAAAGTGGTGGTGATTTAGGTACATTTACTCCAGGTCAAATGGTTCCTGAGTTTGATACTGTTGTATTTAATGAAGAAGTTAATGTAGTTCACGGACCAGTTAAAACTGATTTTGGATACCATTTAATAGAAATTACTTCAAGAAACGACTAGATTTTATAAAAGAGTTTTACTCTTTTATAAAAATACTTATATTTATGCTAGAATTGCGCCTTCAAAAGGATAATTATGGCAAAAGCTACAGCAAGACATATTTTAGTTAAACAAGCTAAATTAGCAGCAAAAATAAAAAAAGAAATACTTTCAGGTGAATTAACATTTGAAAAAGCTGCAAAAAAATACTCAAGATGTTCATCTAAAAAATCAAATGGTAATTTAGGTACTTTTTCAAAAGGTGAAATGGTAAAAGAATTTGATGAAGTAGTATTTAAAGAAGAAGTAAATAGATTACATGGACCAGTTAAAACTCAATTTGGTTATCACTTAATCGAAATAACTTCAAGATATTAATATTAAAGAGTGTTTATAATTTAATTTTATAATCACTCCATTCTAAAGTCCTTGATTTCAAATACTCTTATATTCTAATTTTATTACTTATCTACTAAATATTTTCAATTACATTCTTTCGTGTAGAAACTAACATAATGTTATATTAAATCAGAAATCAACAATTAGCACTACACAATGTATGATTTACCTAGGAATTCCGATTTGAATCTAACATTTTTTATGTTGAAAAAGTTATTAATTTAAGTAATAAAAAGCTCAAAACTAGCTATTACCTTATAGAACACCTTAACTTAGGTATTTCAAAGAAGATAGAATCTAACATTAAAAGTGTATGATAATAGTTATTATTAAGGCTAATTCATATACTATGTGCTACTAATAAATAGTTAAATACACAAAGACTATTCTCAAGTCTTAGAATATAAATATAATTAGAAATGATTGTTAAGATAATAAATATTATTCAAGGGATAGTTACATAA
>JABSOL010000099.1 GCA_013215985.1 Campylobacteraceae bacterium | reverse complement strand
AAAAAACAAAGAATAACGAATTAATAAAAGATTCAATAATTGAATTTAGAATAGAGCTAAGAGGATATAGGTCTTTAAAAGATTTAATTTCTAATAAATTAAATAAATATATAAAAATTGAATCTGAAAAAAGGAAAGCGTTTAAAAAGAGACGATATGAAAGAACTTCAAATTTTGGGCATGAGTCATATGGATCTATTTTAAGTATCTCAAAAGGAATGAGAATATAAATTATAGTTATGTAAAATATCAAGTTTCTAAACAAATATGATAATCGTAATTATACTTTCCTATTTGAAGTTCCAAACATAACAAAAAATTGGAGGCAAACGAGGTAGTAGTTGAGAAAACTTTCAAGTTTTATTGTTCGCAAGAGATGCAAACAATTTAGTGAAGTTGACCGTTACTTACCTTGTTCCTCAATACCAACGTTATGTGCCTATGCTAATGATAGATACTTATTCTTAAATTATATAAAATCATGATTACTTCTAGATATCTTATCTGATATTGTTTACAATAAAAGAACAATACTGAAACCACAAAAAGTTGAATCTTTTAACTCTTTTAATATATTTTATTTCCCAGTTTAATCCCTTTTTTATTTTTATTTTATTATTGACTAATAAATTTTATCTACTATTTATACATCTATATCACATATTTTTATTATAAGCAGCAACAATTTTATTAATTTTTAGTTTACTTTACATGATGTTTTGATACCAAGAAAAGAGCTACTTCTTTATCAGTTTAAGTTCAAATGATAATAAGTTACAATATAAATAATTCTTGAAAATTAAGACATCAATGGAAAAGAATTTTAATGTCTAAAAGATTTAGGATAGTAAATTTACCTAAGATATTCTTATTTTAAAAGATTAAGGTATAAGATCATTGAATATTTAACATTTCTAAATTATTATACATTATAAAAGAACTTTGTTATTTAAAATTAGAATTGATGAAATACTGTTGTTATTTCTATATAAATAATAAAATTATTAATTAATATAAAGTTTTTTTATTATAGAATAATGATAAATTAATATATTGGAAAATAATGATAAAAAAATGGTTGGATAATTTCAAAAAAGAACTAACTGATATAGCAGGAGTTACAGGCGCCTTTGGACTCGTAGGTGCAGGAATTTCAATAGCAGCTTCAATGCCTCTATTTACTATAGGTACAGGAGCAATAGCTGGTGGATCTATTCTATATGCAGGTTTTAAATCAAAACCTAAAAAATTACTTAGTCATCAAGAAACATTAAATAAGACTATTTTATTTAATGAACTAAATAATATTGAGCCATTAACAAAAGTTGGATTGGTTGGCGTAACTAAAGTAGGTAAAAGTACATTAATAAAAAGTATGCAGTGTGAGCTTCCTCCTAGAACTAGAACTGAAGAATTATTTGCCACTATATTATCTGTTTTACATACAAATAAATATATAGCACTAATAGATGGGCCGGGACAAGAGTTATCACAACAATTTGAAATTATTGATAATGTTGATATACTATTAATGATAATAGATCACAATGTTGAAGATAAAAATAATGCAAAGATAAGTAGGATTGAAGAGCAAAAAGATTTTTTTGACCAAATTTTAAAATACATTAATCGTAAAAATTACCATAAAAGAATTCATATTCTTGTAAATAAAGAAGATAAGTGGAAATATAATAATATAAGAGGAAAATCGGTCGTAATGCGTTTTGCAGATGAAATAGAAAATAGTTTTAAAAATAATCCTAACTGTAAAGTAACAATGAATGAGCATTCTAATTTTAAGATAGCTGATATTGGAAAAGTTTGGAAAATTATAGATTTGGAGTTAATAAATGAATAAAGATAACATACTTAATATAAGCGGAGATAGTAATTCAATTGTTTATTTTAATGACAACAAAAATTTCATTATTGATAATTCTCCTGTAAAGTTTGCAATAGTTGGGGCAACTTCATATAATAGAGAAGTAATAATAAGATCCTCTAATGCAGGATTAGATTTAATTGGCTCTCCCTTAATAAATAAGAAAAATAAAATTAATATATTTGATTCCGCATTATTATTTAATAGTTTTATTTCTAAAGAACTTTCATATAATATAATTAAAACAAAAAATAAACATCTTTTTAAATATGAAAGCAGAGAAACTGAACATTGGTTTATTTGGCAAGGATATGCGACTAAAGAAGAAATCAAAGAGATTGAAGATGAATTTGAAAAAAGAATATATGATATAAAGAAAGGAAGTAAGAATTCATATGGAAGTCTCGAATGGAATTTAGCACCAGTGATTACAATGTGTCACAACGCTACTAATAATAGAATAAATAGTCTAAAAAGATTAAAATTTTTACTAATTGGTTCAAGTTTTATATATATTTCTATAATTGTTTACTTAACAATAATGAAAATAATTTAGCTAAATGAAAATACTAGCTACTATTAGTAATTCATAATGTATGATTTATCTCAATAAACAGACTTCAAAACATATTTATTTTAATATATTATAGTCAAGGATAAATAATGATTAGTGAAAAAGTAAATATAGTCTAATTGTTGATGTCTTTGACATCAACAATTATAAGACTGTTACCAGCTTCATAACAATAAATTGGAGGAAAACGAAGTAGTATATGAGAAAACTTTTAGGTTAAATTGTTCGCAAGAGATGCTTACAATTTACTGGAAGTTGGCCGTTACTTACTTTGTTCCTCAATACCGACGTTATGTTGCAAAGGAAATTTTATGATAAGAAAAGCAGTGAAAGAAGATTGTATTAATTTAGCAGTTTTATCTTTGTCAGTCTGGCTTGATACATATGCTATTGAAGGAATTAGAACAGAGTATTCAAGGTATGTACTTTCAAATTTTACTGAAGTTTCTTTTTTAAATATTTTAAATAATCCTAATAATCGTTTGCTGATATGTGAGAGTAATAAAGTTCTTCAAGCTTTTGTACTTATTAATTTCGACTCACATTTTGAAGACGCTGATAATGGTTTTGAAATTGAGAAATTATATGTAGATAAAAGATTTAAAGCTCAAGGGATTGGACGTAAACTACTTGCAGAGGTAGAGTCTAGATATGGATCTAAATTTTGGTTGTATACATGGGTAGAAAATAAATCAAATGATTTTTACAAACACTTAGGCTTTAAGAATATTGGAAAGATTAATTTTGATTTTAACAATCAAATAATTGAAAATAATGTTTATTCATATACCAGTATTAAGAAGTCTAATTAATTTTATTCACACTTATAATATATATTTAATTAAATGAATATTTACAAATATCTAAAAAAATGTTATAATTATCCGTATAATTAAAAGGATAATAACATGGTAGCCTACACTAAAAATGAACTAGTTTCTGCAACTGAAATATCAAAACAATTTGGAGAATATATCTCTAAAGTTAAAAATGGAATAGTTGACAAAATTGGAGTACTTAAAAACAATAAATTAAATGCAGTTATCCTATCAGTAGAAGAGTATGAACGTATGTCAGAAGCAGTGGACTTACTTGAAGATATGAAAATATTTCAAGAAGTACAAGAACGTTTAAAATCTGATAAAAAACTTCTTGATGGAAATGATGTTTTAAAAAAACATGGATTAATGCTGGATGTATAATTTTAAGTTCTATGAAGAAGCAGAAAAAGATCTTTCTAAATTAAATAATTCTGTTAAAAAACTTTTTGTAAAAAAACTTACTCAAATAATTCACAATCCAGAAATAGGTAAGAATTTAGGGAATAAAAACAACTTGAATTTAACAGGTCTAAAAAAAGTTTATTTTGATAATAAAAGATATAGAATAGTTTATGAAATAATAAAGAATGAAATTATTATACATATTATAGCTATTGGTAAACGAGATAATATGAAAGTCTATAAAGAAGCTAGCAATAGGTATGAAAAACATAACAACAACTAGCAGACGAACGCAGAGCGTCGCTGAAGTAAAACGTTGTATTCCAAATCATCATTAAATAAAAATTTTGATAAAATATGAATAAAATTGTCAGGCACTAATATATGAATAAAATTATAGAACAAAACTTAGCAAAAAAGAATAATAAAAAGCAAAATAAGATAAATCTAATTATTGAAAACTATATAGAAACTAGTGAGATATAAATGGCTAATCTAAAATTTAGTGAAAAACAATTATTTGAAAAACTTTTTGATAGAAGTGGATATGTTCTAAATTTTAGTGATAGAACATTTAAAGAATTTTTTAGAGATTTTAATATTAATATTGAAGATAATAAATACTATAAAAATGGTACTTCTAAAATGAAAAGACTTAGAGCTTTTTGGGAAATAGAAGAAAGTAAAATTGTTGGTAAAATTTTTAATAGTTTATTGGAGTATGCAAATAACATTGAAACTATTGAAAAGAAAGATAATCAACAAGCTCAATTATACATTAATAATCTATTGGGAAAAGAAGAAGTTTCAAGTACCGTGTTAACAGAGGATGAATTCTCAAAAAAAGAATTTCAAAAGATTAATTTAGCACTTTTAAATTTAGATGCACAAACCACAGACATAATTTCTCAAAGAATTGTTGAGATAGAAAAATGTCTAAAATCTAATTCAAATTTGTCTGTAATATTTTTATGTGGAAGTACATTAGAGGGCATTTTACTTGGAGTTGCAACAAATAACCCAAAAGAATTTAATACTGCAAAATCAGCTTTTAAAATAAAAGAAAAAGTCCAGCCATTACACATATGGTCTTTAAATTCTTTAATTGATGTAGCTCATGAAAAAGGTTATATTGGACTAGATATTAAAAAATTTAGCCATGCATTGAGAGATTTTAGAAATTTTATTCATCCATCACAACAAGCAATATTAAAATTTAACCCTGATAGTCATACTGCCAAAATTAGTTGGCAAGTATTACAAGCTACTATTGATAATATTTGTGGAAAGAGATAAGTAATGATAAAAAATATAACATTAAAAGAAGAACTAACAGAGTTCTTACTATATACAACTGATACTAGTGATATTAGAGTGGAAACATATTTATACAATGAAACTCTATGGCTACCACAAAAAAGAATAGCAGAACTTTTTGGAGTTCAAAGACCAGCTATTAGTAAACACTTAAAAAACATATTTGAAAGTGGAGAATTAATTGAAGAAGAGGTTAGTTCCATTTTGGAACATACCACTGCTCATGGTGCTATTAAAGATAAAACTCAAACCACAGAAGTTAAATATTACAACCTCGATGCTATTTTATCAGTTGGTTATCGTGTGAATTCTTCTAAAGCTACACAATTTAGAATATGGGCTACTAAAATATTAAAAGAGTTTATCATCAAAGGTTTTGCTATGGATGATGAACGAATGAAAAATGGACAATATTTTGGAAAAGATTATTTTAGAGAACTACTTGAACGAGTTCGTTCAATTCGTACAAGCGAAAGACGAATATATCAACAAATAACAGATATATTTGCAGAATGTAGTATTGATTATGATAAAAATGCATCCGTAACAAAGATATTTTATGCAAGTGTTCAAAATAAATTTCATTTTGCTATAAGTGGTCAGACTTCTGCTGAAATAATTTATAATCAAGCAAATAAAACAAAACCATATATGGGATTAGAAACTTGGAAAAACTCACCAGATGGTAGAGTTTTAAAATCTGATACAGTAATTGCAAAAAACTATCTTAGTGTTAATGAAATAAAAGACTTAGAAAGTGCTATAAGTGGATATTTTGATTATCTTGAAAGAATTATAAAAAATCATACATCTTTTACTATGGAAAGTTTATCGAAATCAGTAAATAAATTTCTTGAATTTAATGAATATAAAATATTAGAAGATAGTGGAAGTATTTCAAGAAAACAAGCAGAACAAAAAGCTTTTGCAGAATATGAAGAGTTTAATAAAATACAAAAAATAAATTCAGATTTTGATAAAGAGATGAAAAAGGTTTTAAAAGGAAATAAATAGTTTATTTTAAAGGAAAACCCCATACAACAAATTCTAGCAGCGAACGCAGAGCGTCGCTGAAGTCAAACGTTATATCAAGGAGTAGGAAAATGGACAAAATAACAGCAAGTATGGAAACATTAGTAGAACAAGCACCTTGGACAACAAAGATGTACTTTAAAGAAGCAATAAAAGATATTGACGAATTGTTTGGAGAAGGCTATGCGAAAGCAAATCCTGAGTTAGTTGGACAATATATTAGAAGTTGTTCAAATGATGTAATGACAGGATGTATTACATCAGCATTACAAGAAATATCAGAATCTATTGATACATTAAAAAGTGATAGATAATGAAATTTATAACTTGGATACTAGAGCAATCAGAAAGAAATGATAAAATTGGAGACTTGTCAAGAGATATTAAAGATGATACAAAATTTCCAAATAAGAATTCTTCATTTGAAAAAATAAAAGAATATTTAGAGATGAGTGGAGCTTGTGATGATGCTATGATAACATTTAAAGAAGCAAAAAAAGAATATCAAACACTCATTACAAGATAAAAATAACGGGGACACGATACTAAATTATTAAAAGAATAAATAAAAATATAACAAAGCGTCGCTAAGTCAAACGTTATATCTAAGGTTGAGCAATAACTTCAATTTTAAATATAATTAAATTAATAAATAATTGGAGTAAATAATGTTTATTGGAATTAAAAAACATAATGGTGTAAGTAGAAAAGAATCGGGTTATTGGGATAGTGATTTTGCCGAAGCAAAAATTGGATTAAATCAAATTATTGAAGTAGCTTTTGATAAAGATTCAGAAGATAAAGAAAATATAATAATATTTAGATTTGCAGATAATGATTTAGATATTAGGTTCAAATTTATTTCTGATGGTATGGGAGAATATCAACGTATAAAAAGAATTCTTGATGAAAAGACAATGACGTAACAAACTAAGATATAACAATTAATAGGAGGAAAACGAGGTAGTAGTTGAGAAATTTTTTAATTTTTATTGTTCGCAAGAGATGCAAACAATTTAATGGAGTTGACCGTTACTTACCTTGTTCCTCAATACCGACGTTATATATTAAGGAGTATGATTTGAAATATCCAAAAAAGATTTATAAATATGAGCCTATGACTATACAATCGATAATAAACCTTAAGGCACAAGCTATATATTTTAATTCTCCATTAAACTTCAATGATCCCTTTGATTGTAATATGGAACTAAAATTACGTGTACCTTATATTGATGAATTACCATATATTTTAAAATTTTTAAGAACAGAATTAAAGGGTAGTGATAAACTAAAGGAAATTGAAAATTTACCTGATGGAGAGTTATCAGCCATTGGTATAGTTCTTATAGAAGATTTTTTGAAAAAAAGTACAGTAAATACATATAATACAAAAGGAGTATGTTGTTTTAGTGAAACTAATGATAATTTATTAATGTGGTCACATTATTCATCATCTGCAAAAGGATTTTGTTTAGAATTTGATTGTTCTCATAATAACTTTGGAAAAATTCTCCCCGTTAAATATGTAAAAAATCCACCTACGGTTGATTTTAAAAGAATTTTTTCTATGGATAGAATGTATTTTTTGAAAACCTTATTGTGTACAAAATCTGATCATTGGAAATATGAAAAGGAATGGAGATCATTCCATAATGAAGTGAATAAAGTTTATCATTATAGTCTAGAATCACTAACAGGTGTATATTTCGGTCCTGAAATAGATCAAGATTTCTTGGAAATCATTTGCCTTATTCTTCAAGGACAACATCCTGCTATAAAATTTTATAAAGGAACTCTTTCACCTGATTTATATAAAGTAGATTTTAAAGAAGTGAAATATACACCTCATATTCTGATAAATAAAATATAAAGAACATATAACAAGATATCAAAATTTATTTTTTAAGATAATCTTGATTAAATTTATTTTTGGATTCAGTAATAGATTTATAAATTAGAGAAAATTAAATAATTTGATCTCAGGATTTTAATTTTAAGTAGTAAAAATATACAAGTTTGGAGTTTATTATATGATTGATTATGATTTTTTAACATTAAATGATAGAGAGTTTGAAAATTTAGGGATAGATCTAATATCGATAGATTTAGATAAAAGATTTGAGAGGTTTAAAAGTGGTAAAGATGGTGGAATAGATGGAAGATATAAAAAGGAGATAGTTCAAGCAAAACATTACAAAAAAAGTGGGTTCAGTAATTTAATGTCATCTTTAAGTAAAATGAATAATGGCGTTAATGAATTTACTAAAGTTCAACGTCTAAATCCTTCAAAATATTACTTTATAACTTCAGTAGGATTATCTGCTGCAAATAAAACTAAAATTTTAAAATTTTTCCATCCATATATAAAAGATGATAGAGATATATATGGGCAGGAAGATTTAAATTCCATATTATCTAATAACTCTAAAATTGAAAAAAAATATTATAAACTATGGTTAAGCAGTACTAATGTATTAGAGACAATTTTAAATAATGCAATAGAAGGACGGAGTGAATATTATTTAGAAGATATTAGAGAAAAAATTAAATATTATATTATTACTAAGAACCATGATGAGGCACTAGAAAAACTTGAGGAAACAAATGTATTAATTATCACAGGTGAACCAGGTATTGGGAAAACAACATTAGCTAGATATGTAAGTTTATATCTTGTACAAGAAGGCTATAAATTTTTTCGTATTGAAAGCTCAATATCTGAAGCGGAGAATATATATAAAAGAAATGAAAAACAAATTTTTTATTTTGATGATTTTCTTGGATCAACATATATAAACGCAATTGAAAATAATAAAGACACTCATATTGTACAATTTATAAATAGAATTCGTAAAGATAAGTCTAAAAAATTTATTCTTACTAGCAGAACTAATTTATTTAATCAGGGACTATCGTTAAGCGATACTCTTTCAAATAATAATATCGATAGTAATGAATTACTTATTAAGGTATCTGCCTTAAGTGAGCATGATAAAGCTTATCTCTTATATAATCATATTTGGTATAGTAATTTAAATGAAGAATATATAGATCAAATTTATATAGATAAAAGATATAGAGAAATTATTGATCATAGAAATTTTAGCCCAAGGTTAATTGAATTTATTACAGATATAGAAAAAATTAATAAGAACAATATTTCTCCAGAAGATTTTTGGGCTTATATCTTAAATAAGTTAGATAATCCTTCTGATATTTGGGAACAAACCTTTGATAAACAAAGTGATGATTTTATGAGATGTTTAGTATTATTAGTAGTTTTAAATGGGAATAGAATTGACGAAATCCCATTTTCAAAATCTTATAATAATTTAATAGAAATTTCTAATATTAAAAATACAACTTATTCATCAAAAGAATTTATTAGTGTTATAAAAGAACTAATGAAATATTTTTTTAATAGAAATGCTTATTATGGTATATATAGTTATACTTTATTTAATCCTTCTCTTGCAGATTTTATAATAAATCGATATAAGAA
>JABSOL010000098.1 GCA_013215985.1 Campylobacteraceae bacterium | reverse complement strand
GAAGATGCCGCTACCATCAGAGCATATAGACTTCCAAAGTCATCAATGATTACACCATTAATACCTTCAGAAGTAGTACTCTCAGCTAATAAATCTTTTAATCTATCAATAATTTTATCATCATGGTAATTTGAATTTAATACTGTTTCTTCAAGTTCTCTAAAACCTTCAGCATCATTAACAACACCAATAACACTTTTGTGATTTTGATTAGTTAAATTTTGAGTTTCAGTAATTAAAGAAATCATTCCTTTTAATATAACTTTTATTCTTTCATTATTAACAATAAATATAACTTCAATTGATTTGCCATTATCTATAACATTAAATAAATAATTTGAATGTTCATTATCAAAATATAATTGTTCACCTTTTTTAGGTTCTAAAACTATATCTTCTAATATTTCCCTTTTTTCAAATTTGCCATCATGAGTTCTAATAAATACGTTTAAAATAATTTGTCCTTAATTGTTATATAAATATCTGTCGTACCTAGTTTATACCATAAAAAAGTCTCCAAAAAGTCTCTAAAAGAATATCTCGTATAAAATTATTTTTTTAGAGACTTTTTGATTTTTTTTTGATTATATATATCAAAAGTACCATGTTTATTTTACTTTAAAGAGATTATATTAAATAATTTTATTAATTATTTAACATAAAAAAGTTATTATTAATAATATTAAATAATTAATTTCAAGAATGAAAGGCATATAAAAATATGCCTTTTATTTTATAACGCTAGTTTTTTTGATTTTCCATAATCAAGTTTTCCAGAACCTAATTTAGGAATTTCTGATACAATTTGGTATCTACTTGGAATCATTAATTTATTTTCAAAAGATTTAATTATTTTACTTTTTAGTTCTAATATCTCTTCTTCAGTAATATTAGTAAGTAAAAGAATAATTTTTTCACCTTTTTTTTCATCTGCTATTGAAGTTACTACATATTCAATTTCTTCATTTGTAATAATCTTTGATAATTTTTCTTCAATAGAACCTAAAGATACCATTTCACCTGCTAATTTTGCAAAACGTGAATACCTATCTACAATAAATAAGAAACCATCAGCATCAAATTTACCTTTATCTCCTGTAACATACCAAGACTTACCATCAATAGATTTAATTACAGAATTAGTTTTAGCGTCATTGTTTAAATAACCTTTCATTATTTGAACACCACCAATTAATACCATTCCTTCTTCACCAATAGCTAAAGGTTCAAAAGTATCAGGGTCTACAATTTTAATAGAAGTTCCAGGTAAAGGCATACCAACACTTCCAATTTTATTTCCAATTTGTAGTTCAAGTTCGGGAGTTAAAATATCATGTAAGTTACAAGAAGCAACAGGCGAAGTTTCAGTTGTACCATATCCTTCTAAAATTACTTTTCCAAATTTACTTTTAAAATCAGCTCTAACTTTTGGAGATAATTTTTCAGCACCTGCAATTACATATCTAAGTGATTCAAACATTAAAGGATTAACTTTTTTATTAATTGTATATAGTCTATAGAATGTAGAAGTACCACACATAATTGTAGCTTTATATTTATTAACTAGTTTCCCTACTTCAAAACCATCTGTTGGATCTGGGTGAGCTACCATTTTAATACCTTCAATTAAAGGGAAAAATGTAGTAACACAAATACCAAAAGCATGAAATAAAGGAAGAGATCCAACAACTGTATCATTATCATTTACATTTAATACAGAAGCAATTTGCTGAGTATTACCTAATACATTCATATGTGATAATTCTATTCCTTTTGGGTTACCCTCAGAACCAGATGAAAACATAATTAAAGCATTAGATGAAATATCTACTTTTTTAACATGCATTAATTTAAGCAAAGAAATTGGTAAAAATTTAACAGATAATAGAGTTAATAAACCTTTTACTTTTGAAATTTCTAATTTTAAATCTTCTAAATAAAACACTTCAACATTTTCTAATAAAGCATCTAAATTCATTCCTCTATCTTTAAGTTTTTCTAAAAACTTTTTAGAAGCTACAATAGATTTAATATCTGCATTTTTAATACATTTAAGAAGTGAGCTAACCTCAGCAGTATAATTAATATTAATAGCTGTTTTTCCAAGCATTAAAACAGAAGTATTAATAAAAGCGCCTGCTGCTGTTGAAGGAACTAAAATACCAATGTTTTGACCCTTAATTTTATTCTTAAGTAAGTTTTTAAATATAATAGAAACTGTTAAAAATCTATGCCCTGTTAATTCCATACCAGTAGAATCTGCAACAATTAGATTATTTTTAACTTCTTTCATTTTATTAAAAATCTCTTCTGGAATTGATTCAAGAATTTTAATATGCTCACTCCAAGACTCAATAGTTAAATCCATTACTTTATGTTTAATATAATCTGCTTTTGCTAAGTCTTTATCAATTATATGAGAATAAGATACTGTTACTCTATTAGTTCTATATGAATCAATAAACTTTTTATTAGCTCTTGAGAACATTGATTCCCATAAACCTCTAACATAAAAAGCAATAACGCTTACATCAGATGAAGTCTCTTTTAATATATCTTCAAACTCTTTTTTAAATTCACCTAAGTGTCCATTTCTTGTAATTGAACCTTCTGGGAATAATAATACCACATGTCCAGCATCAAGCTCTTTGGCTATTGTTTTAATAGACTTTTCATTTGATGAAGTAGGAAGTGCTATTACTTTAAATAATTTAAGGAATAGTTTTAAGTACCATCTTGTATATACTGTTTTATCCATTACAAATTTAATCTCTCTTGGACATGACATTTGAATTATTAACCAGTCTAACCAAGAAGCATGATTTCCTAATAATAAAACTCCACCAGATGATGGAATGTTTTTCATACCAGTAACTTCAAGTTTATATTTAAACCCAACTACAAATCTTATAAAAGAATGTACTAATGTTAATGATAATCTTTTAAGTGTATATACAGTTCCTAAAGCAAAAAGAACTAATAAGATATATAATACAAGTTCTGAGTCTATATCTTTTAATGAAGCTAATGATGTTAATACTATTACTAATATTACAGCTAGAGATGTTATGAAGTTACGACCTGCAATAATAGAAACTAAATTAATCTTTTTAGCATTAAATTGTAATAAAGCATTTAAGGGACTAACAAATAATCCAGCTGCAATACCAAATACAAAATAAGAAACAATTAAAGCAAATACAGAATCAACATTAAGTGATGAATAAAAAGACAATAACATAACTACAAAAGCCAAAGGTATTGTTCCTGTTTCTATATACTGTTTAGCTAATCTTGAGTAAAAGAAAGACCCAATCACAAAACCAATTCCTGAAAAAAACATAATAGTATTAATAGCAAAGATATTTGTAATTTCTAAATATTCTTTTGCATATACTGGAAAAGTAATAAACATTCCAAAAGCTAGGCAAGCTAATAAACTTAACGAAAGAATTGAATAAAATACAATCTTATTTTCTTTTAAAATTGCATAATTACTTTTTAATACTTTAGCTTTTAATACATCGTCTTTAATGAACTTATGATCAGCAGTATTTTTCTTCTCTACTTTTATTCTTTTTAATAAAGTAAAAGCAATTAAAACTTCTATTGCTGCTATTAGTACTACATAATAAGATAAAGAAGAAAACTTCATTAATAACTCATTTTTTGAGAGTATTAAGTCATATGCATTAGATGAATATATGTTTTCAAATACAAGTGAGATTATAAACATTGACGATAAAGCAGCTAGTGCTGAAATTGAAAATACAAAAGAGTTAGCTTTTGCAAGATTTTGTTTTTTATATAAACTAGTAATAATTCCATACTTAGCACTTGAGTAAATAGCACTTTGCACACTTAAAGCAAAAATAGCAAACATGGCTAAATTAAAACTTCCAATACTATATGCAAAAAGTACTAATAGTGATAAAAGCAAAGAACAAGCTGAGCCATACATTAATACATTCTTTTTACTATATTTATTAGAAATAAAAGCACTTAGTGAGAAAAACATCAGAAATGGAGAAATCATTAAAATATTCAATACTGCAGACAGTACAATTTGATTATTTGAATCATCTATCTTAAAAATAATGTTTTGTAGTAAAACTTTATGAGAAATATCAACTGCCACATTACAGAAGATTAGTGCTAAAAAAGCAAACTTTAATATATTTATATTCATATACATCCTTTAAATGCTTACATTTTACTAAAATATTGCTTTAAAAGATGTATAAAATTTTACTTAATTTATAAAACTTTAAGAAATATAATTTATTATTTCTTCTTCGCTCAATACTTTACCACTAGACTTAACTATTCCGTTAATTACTAAAGCAGGAGTAGACATAACAGAATATTCCATAATTTTATTTAGATCTTCAACTTTTTCAACTTGTGCAAAAATCCCTTTTGTAGCAATTGCTTTTTTCACTAGTTCAAACATATCTGAACATTTTTTACATCCAGTTCCTAAAATCTCAATTTTCATTTTTATCCTTTTTTAATTTATTTCGTATTGCATCTATAGAGAATATTAATAAAGCTATCCATATGAGAATAAATGTGATCATTTTATCAGAATTTAATTCTTCACCATATATAAAAACAGCCACCATTAATGCAAAACTTGGTCCAATGTATTGGAAAAAACCTAAAGTAGATAGTTTCATTCTTATTGCTGCTCCATTAAATAGTAACAATGGTACAACTGTCATTAATCCACCAAGACTTAACATTATAGAAATATATGAATCAGCATTAATAAACTCTAAGTTTCCATTTACATATAAATAATAAAGGTATGAAAATGCAAAAGGTAATAAAATTAATGTTTCTACTAATAAACCTGCAATTGAGCCAATATTTACTTTTTTTCTAATCATTCCATATATACCAAATGAAGTTGCTAGTATTAAAGATACTATAGGGATAGAACCAAGTGCTAAGAATTGATACAGTACAGCTAAAAAAGCAATAAAAATAGCAAGATATTGATTTCTAGACATTCGCTCAGAGAAAAATATAAAACCTAAAAATACATTAATTAAAGGATTAATATAATATCCCAAAGAAGCTTCTAAAATTTTATTATTTCCTATAGCCCAAATAAATACTAACCAGTTAATAGAAATTAATATTGTTGAAAAAAACAAATATTTTAATTTACTTGAATCTATTATTACAGATATAAATACTCTTGTCTGTTTTGTGATAAACAATAAAGGTAAAAGTATAAGAATAGACCATAATACTCTATGTGATATAACTTCTAATGGAGTAACAGCTGCTACTTCTTTAAAATAAATAGGTGCAACTCCACCCCATAATAAAAATGCAATAACTGCAAATATATAACCTAATTTTTCTTCTTTCATATTTCTCTTTTCATCTCTTTGAGATTTTTATTCTATAGTATCATATTAAAAACATATCCAATTAAAATTATTCCGCTTCCTATAATTGTAAAAAACAATAAAATTAATTTTGTATGTAAAATTCTTTTTAAAATTAGAGCTTCGGGTAATGATAAAGCAGTAACTGCCATCATAAATGCTAATGCTGATCCTAATAACATTCCTTTTTGAGTTAATACTTCAATTAGAGGCATAACACCAGCAGCACTTGCATACATAGGAATTCCTAAAAGTACTGCAGCAGGCACAGAATACCAATCATTTCCACCTGTATACTCTACAATAAAATCAGTAGGAACATATCCGTGTATTAAAGCTCCAATTCCAACACCTACTAATACATATAAATAAATCTTTTTAAAAATATCATAAGTATAAGTCCAAGCTTCTTTTACTCTTTGAGCCTTATTCATAGACAAGTCTGGGTTATCACAATCTCCATCCATTGTCTTAACATCTATTAATACATACTGTTGTGCATTTGTTTTTCCAATTAAATATCCACCTACAATTGAGATAAACAAACCAAAACCTACATATATAGCTGTTATTTTCCAACCAAATAGTGAAAATAACATAGCTATGGCAATTTCATTATTTAAAGGAGCAGATATTAAAAATGAAAAAGTTACACCTATTGGAATTCTAGCTTGCAAAAAACCTAAAAATAAAGGTATTGCGCTACATGTACAAAATGGAGTTATTATTCCAAAAAGTGAAGCTAAAATATTACCTGTAAATTCTGACTTACCTTGTAAATATGCTCTTACTTTTTCTACATTAAAAAATGTTCTTAATAGTGAAACAATAAAAATAATAGAAAGTAGTAAAATAAATATTTTAACAGTATCATAAATAAAGAAGTTTAAAGCATTTGAGAAGTGTTCACTTTTATCAAAATCAAATACTTCATAAATTAAATAATCAACAAACTTTTCCCAGTAAATAAACATTATAAATCTAAAATCTGTTTTACTTTAGGTAATAAAGTATTTTTAATATCTTCATAACATTTAAGAAATGCAGCAAATTCTTTTTTATCTGGATCTTCAAAAGATATATGTACAACTTTAACGGCTTTTGGGAAAATAGGACAAGTCTCTTTTGCATTATCGCATACAGTAACAATTAAGTCATATGAATTATTGATTACTTTATCAATTGTTTTTGAATGATATTTTTCATTCCAAATATTTTTATTTATTAATAATTCTTTTGCCTTAGGATTTACTTTTCCACTTGCTTTTACACCTGATGAATCTGCAATAGCTCCATCTAAAATAGAGTTAATTAAAGCTTCTGCTATTATACTTCTACAAGAATTTCCTGTACATAAAATTAATACTTTTTTATCCATATTTTTTCCTTAAATTATATTTGTACCTTCAAGTAAAATCTTAAATCCTAATATGATTAAAATAATTCCACCTAAATATTCAGCTTTATCTTCTAAAAAACCACCTAAAAACTTACCTATATAAACTGATATGAAACACAATACAAAAGTAATAATACTAATTAAAGATACTGCATAAATAATATTAATTTCTTGAAATGAAAATGTAATTCCAATTACATAAGCATCAATAGAAGTAGCTAAGGCTAAAATTAATAAAGTTTTATTCTTTAAATCTTTTATTTCATCTTCAAAATTACATGCTCTTGATTCTTTAATCATTAACAAACCTAAAATTACTAATATTACAAAAGTTATATAATGATCAATTGCATCCACAAAAGATGTAAATAGATTTCCTGTAAAATATCCTATTAAAGGCATTAAACCTTGAAATAATCCAAACAAAAAAGCTATTTTAAAAACATCAAATAAATTTATTTTTTTATATTTACTTCCTGCTGCAATTGATACAGCTACAGAATCCATAGCAAGTGCTATTGCTATTAAAACTAACTCCAAGCAAGTGCCAATAATACTATTAACAGTACGGGTGGAGTTATAATAAGTCCGAACTTAGAATATTGTATAAATGAAATATTAACTCCTTTTTTTGCTAATACATGTAACCACAATAAAGTAGCTAATGAACCAAATGGTGTCATTTTAGGTCCTAAGTTTGATCCAATAATATTTGCATAAACTAATGCTTTGTTTGGAATGTCTTGCAGGGCTATATCCATAATCATAATAGTTGGCATATTATTCATTAAAGCAGATAATACAGCAGATATAAAACCAGTTCCAATAATGGCAATAGTATCGCCTCTTAAACTTAAGTCTTTTAAAACAAGTGCTAAATAATCTGTTAAACCAGCATTTTTAAGACCATAAACAACTATATATAATCCAATAGAGAACCATACAACTTGCCAAGGTGCTTCTTTTATAATAGATATTGGTTTTACACTTTTAAGTATGGTAGCAATACTTAAGAATATTAAAGCTCCACCTAATGCAAAAAGAGAGATTGGTAAATCATAAATATCACCTATAAAATATGAGAAGAATAAAACAAATAAAAATACCCAAGAAATATAAAACATCTTTTTATTTTTAATAGCAGTAGAAGCTTCTGGTAAAAGTGAAATATCTATAGTTTTTGGAATATCTTTTTTTAATAAAAACCATAAAAATACAATTGAGGTAAAAACAGAAACAATAAAAGGTATTAGCATATTAGATAAGTATTGGGCAAAACCAATCGAGAAATAATTAGCTGTAACTATATTTGTAAGGTTTGAGAATACAAAAGGCAAAGAAGCAGAATCGGAAATAAATCCGCCTGCTAATAAAAATGCAATTATACTTTTCATATTTAGTTTTAGAATTCTCATTTTTGATAAAAGAATTGGAGTTAAAATTAAAGCTGCTCCATCATTTGCAAAAAGTGCAGAAACTAAAGCTCCTAATAGAATAGAATAAACAAACATTCTAAATCCATTACCACCTGATAGTTTTGCCATTTTTAAAGCACACCAATCAAAAAATCCTATTTCATCTAAAACCATAGATAAGATTATTATTCCAATAAAACTTAAAGTGGCATCCCACACAATAGAATAAACGCTAATAACATCTTCAAATGATACAAGTCCTAATCCTAAAGCAGCAAAAGCACCAATTATCGCTGAAGTTCCAATTTGTAGGTTTTTAGGCTGCCAAATTACGAATACTAATGTTACTATAAATACTAAAGAGGCTAAAAACATTTTATTCCTTTAAATCTTTTTAAACAGTATCTTCTTCAAAAGTACAAACATCTTTTAATCTGTAAATATATGTATCAACTTCTAATTCATCATATCTCTCAACTGTAACTTCAGATCTCTCAAATTCTTCACCTTCAAAAATATCTAGTTTTTCCCAGTGATTAATTAAGTTATTTGAATAAAATAAAAATCCATGAATTGTATCTCTATCATCTTCTAAAGTAATTCCTGGATACCCCATAGATGCAGACCAACCTTGATCTTTCAACTTCCCTCTTACAGTTGCTGGTACAAATTTTCCTATAATCTCTTCTAGTACATGTCCATTAGGACAATTTGGCATTAACGTTCCATATACAAATAAACAATCTTCCATTTTTTTTCCTTAAGTGTTTTTACAAATTATTTTTAATTCTGGCAAAGCTAGATTTAAATACATTATTTCTTTTAAACATTCATCTCTGAATGCATCTTGAGGTTTTCTGATTTGATAAAAAGCCCATCTTCCTTCTCTCTTAACAGATAAAAAACTTGCTTCTTTTAATATTTTAAGATGTCTTGATAAACGAGATTGTATCATATCAAATGATTTTTCTAAATCACAAACACAAAGTTCACCATGAAGATTAATAAATTGAAGTAGTTTAATTCTTGTTTCATCATTAAGTGCAGATGTAGTTTTTAAGAAATTTTCCATATAACTCCAAGTTTTTTTTGAAGTATAACAGAATAATATTAATACATCAATATATCTTGATATATTAATTAGATATTTTTATATTTTTAATTAAAATAATGTTTTTTTTCTTTATTTTGTAGCTTTGAGTAGTGATAAAAATAATATTTTAGACGATAAATTGAGTTAAATATAAGAAAAAGTGCAAAAAAAAAGCTTTACCTTAAACAACTTCAATAGTTGAATAAGATAAAGCTTTGTAAAAAACTTAAATCTGGCAACGGCCTACGTTTCCGTCAAGGGGACCCTGCAGTATTATCAGCGATGAA
>JABSOL010000008.1 GCA_013215985.1 Campylobacteraceae bacterium | reverse complement strand
GAATTTAACAAAAGATGTAACTACTAATCTCTTATAAGATATAAATACCTTCGAAAGATAGTATTTATATCACAAATCAAATATATAATCAAAAACATACATTTTCTTATTACAAATAAATACAATCATAGATATAAAAGCTATTTAAGAGCATATATACAATAAATATATAATTATAGAACAATGGTATTAAATGTTATAAAAGTCGTTTAATGGTTAATACATAAGTAAGTTAATATACTATTAGAAGTGAAATTGGATTAAGTATTAGTGTAGAATATATTGTGAGTTATGTAGAACCTTAAATTTATTCTTGTGATATAATTCACTAAAAACTATTAAGGTTTACAGTTTTACTTATTTAAAGTATTAAGAGTTTTCTAAAATAGCTAAAGCACCTTTAACAAATATGCTTTTTGTATCTAAGTCTACTGAAATCACATACTCGTCAGTATATGGTATTAAAAAAGTTTTAGCTAAAGATTTATCAAGATAAGTTTCAGATGTTTTAATTTCAAGATAATCACCAAGTGGATATCTATGAATTTCTACAACCTTACCTAAGTCTTCATCATTTTCAAGAATTTTACAATCTTTTATATCAAACCAAAAATATTGTTTATTTTGTAAATTACAAGATTCTTTTGTTTGTTCAATAGAAGTAAAAATTTCTGTATTAGTAAGTCTTTTAGCAGATTCAATAGAATCAATGTTTTTAAATTTAATTACGCCTCTTTTTTCATTAAAAGACTCGACAACTAAAGTAGTTTTTTTGTTAGTAGCAAATGAAGCATTTACTCTGAATTGTTCCGGAAAATCAGATTGTAAGAAGATTTTAATTTCTCCTTTAAGTCCAACAGTTTTTCCTAATTTTGCGATATATACATTTTCCATAAAAATCCTACTTAGCTAAAACTTGTATCTTGTAAGATACACCATCTTTTGCTTTACAACCATTTGCAATAGTTTTTAAAGCATTTATCATATTTCCGTTTTTACCAATTAATTTACCAATATCATTTGAATCAGCTTTAATAGTAATTTCCGCAAATGTTTCATCGATTTGATCGATAGAAACACTTACTTCTTCAGGTTTTGATACGATTAACTTTGCATAGTCTTCTATGAAATTTGTAATCATAAGAAAAACTTACTTAACTGAGTTAGCTAATTTATTAACTTTTTCAGATGGTTGAGCACCAACGCTTAACCAGTGGTTATATCTTTCCATATCAATTTTAAGAACTTTAGGCTCTACAACTGGGTTATAGTATCCAATTGATTCAATCCAACCTGAATCTCTTCTCTTTCTTGAATCTGTTACAACGATTCTATAAAACGGTTTCTTGTTTCTACCCATTCTTGTTAATCTAATTACTGTCATGTTATTTTCCTTTTGATTTTAAATAATAGTATTGAAGTCTGAACTCTAAAAAAGTTCACAACTCAATACTATTTTTAATATTTTGTTTTTTATTTTTTACTTATTTACCAATACCTGGTAAACCACCCATTCCACCTGGAGCTTTCATTTGACCCATCATATTCATAAGGCCTTTCATTCCGCCTTTAGAAGAAAGTTTTTTAGCCATTTTAGAAGCTGATTTAAATTGTTTTAAAATTTTGTTAACTTGTACATCAGAAAGTCCAGAACCTTTAACCATTCTCTTTTTTCTAGAAGGGTTAATTAAAGAAGGAGTTTCTCTCTCTTTAGGAGTCATAGATCCAATTAAAGCTTTAATTCTTTTGATTTCAATAGAATTATCAAAATCCATATCTTTCATTCCACCAGTCATTGCTGATAGTCCTGGAATCATTCCAATAATAGATTTCATTGAACCTAATTTACTCATCATTCCAAGTTGATCTAAAAAGTCGTTAAAGTTAAACTCACCTTTTTTGATCTTTTTAGCAACTGCTTTAGCAGTTTTTTCATCAATAATTGCAGATGTTTTTTCAGCAAGACCTTCAATATCACCAGCACCCATAAGTCTAGAAACAATTCTTGAAGGAATAAATACTTCAAGATCTGGCATTTTTTCACCAGTTCCTAAGAATCTTAATGGAACACCAACTTGGTGAGCTAATGAAATTGCAACTCCACCTTTAGTATCACCATCATATTTAGATAATATAACACCGTCAATACCAATTTTTTCTTTAAATGTTGTAGCAGTTTTACTTGCATCGTGACCAGTTAATGAATCAGCAACATAAAAAATCTCACTTGGATTAATAGCATCTCTAACATCTTTTAATTGATTCATTAATTCTTCATCAATTGCAAGTCGTCCAGCTGTATCTACTAATAATACATCATATAAACCATCTTTTGCTTTTTGCTGTGCAGCTAGAGCAATTTTAACTGGGTTAGTTTCGTTATCATCAAAGTAAATATCAACTTCAATTTGTGTTGCTATTTGTTTTAATTGTTCAACAGCTGCAAGTCTTTGTAAATCACAAGCTGCTACTAAAACTTTCTTTTTTCGAAGTTTTAAGTAAGAAGCTAATTTACCAGTAGTTGTTGTTTTACCAGAACCTTGAAGTCCTGTCATAAGTATAGTTGTTACTGAAGATGGTGCATAAACAAAACCTTGGTTTCCTTTAGTTGTTAATATACCTTCTAAAGATGTGCTTAATGCTTTTAAAAATGATTCTTGACCAATTCCTAGTCTTTTTGTTTCATCTTCTACTAAAGCTACTAAATCTTTTGTAGTTTTATGATGAACATCTGCTTTTAATAAAGATTTTTTTAACTCAGTAGTCGCTTTTTTTAACGAAGCTGCATCGTCTTTAAATCTAATTTTATTAACAGCTGATCGTATTGAATCACTTATTACATCAAACAAAATATACTCTCCAATTTTTAATTTCGTAATTATATGCAAGCTATGCTTTAGTATAGATTAAACGTGTATATTTTAAGTTAGATTTAATGTTACAGGAGGGGTCTTTTTGAAGGAGTAGCCATTTTATAGGCTACTTCGTTTTTTTATTTCTTATCTTTAACTTAAGTCTACTCAAGTCCGAAGATTCTAAATTCTCTAGGTTCTTTAGCTTCAAACTTATATCCTAAGATTTCAGTAGCTTTTGAATGTAATAAAACTCTTTGAACATTTGGTGACAATTTACCATATGTAGCATCTCCAATAATAGGAAATCCAATTGAATTTAAGTGAACTCTAATTTGGTGAGTTCTTCCTGTATCAATTACAATTTTAACTTTAGATTTATTTCCTTCAACGTACATAGGATATACAGTTGATTTAGCATGTTTACCAGCTTTTTTATCAATAGTAGACCTAGCTTTACCAGAATGTTTAATAGTTAAAATTGGTTTATCAATTTCAGTTTCATCAATGAATTTACCTTCAACTACAGCAACATATTCTTTGTAAACTCTATTTGCTTTAAACTCGCTAATAGCTTTGTTTTGGAATTCTTTATTTTTAGCAAATAACATAACTCCAGAAGTTTCTTTATCTAATCTATTTAATAATAAATAATTAGGGAATTTTCTAGATACTTCATCAGCTGTTAAAAAAGCTGGTTTATCAACAGCCATAATATCATCATCTTGAAATATAATTCTTAAATCATTTATATCTTTAATAGCAAAGTTTGATCTTACATCTATTTCTCCACGTGCAATAGTTACTTTTCTTCCTGCAACTCTTACAATACCTTTGTCAATCATATCTTTAGCTTTAGAATTAGAAATTCCTTCTTGTTGTGCTAATAATTTATATGCTTTTTCAGTTTCCATTTATTTCCTTTAGAATAGGCTCAATTGAACCTTTTTGAACTAATGAAGAGTTTTTTAGATTTTTAATATTTTCTAAAGTCTCTTTTAGTTCTTCATTTTTAACAATATAATAATCATTTACGCATTCAAATAATGATTTTTGATTAAAAATATGCTCTCCACTTATCAATTTACAAGAAAAAAATGCTGGTTCAATTGGGTTATGACCACCAATTTTTTCAAAAGCTCCACCTAATATAACGGCATCTGATATATTCATTATATCAGTTAATATGCCCATTTTATCAACTAAAACTATTTGGCTCTCAAAAGATTCATTTAAAGAGTATCTATTATAAGTCATATTATTCTTTTTTGAATAATTTTCTAATAATACATTCACTTCGTCAAATCGTTCAGGATGCCTAGGTACAATAATTAATTTACCTAAACTTTTATTATAAGATTTTAATATCAACTCTTCTTCGTTTTTATGCGTTGAAGCTGCTGTTATTACAAAATCTTTTTGTTTTTCGAAAACATTTTTTACTTTTGGAAGATTTGCTAATTTTATATTACCAATAACTTCTATATTTGTAGCTCCTAAAAGCTCCAATCTTTTTTTGTCTTCTTCACTTTGAGCAAAAACTTTATCAATATTTTTAAATATCTTTTTATAAAACCAAGAATACTTCATATAAGACTTAACAGACTTATCAGAAATTCTAGCATTTATTAAAATAGTTTTTGTTTTTCTTATTTTTGCAAATAAGAATAACATATACCAAAGTTCTGCTTCCATAACTACTAATACTTTCTGTTTTTTTATCCAAAACGGTAAAAATAATTCAAAAGGTAAGTATCTTACATTCTTAGTTAGTTTTAAAGCTTCAGGGTAAGCAGTATTAGTAATTACAGATATATTCACTTCTTCATTTAAAGCTTTTACAATAGGAGCTATTGCAATAGTCTCACCCATTGAACAAGTATGAAACCAAATACCAGATCTAGAAAATGAATTATTATTCTTAAGCCAAAACTTAGCAGGAATAGCAATTTTATATTTAGGTTTTTTTGATTTATAAAGTAAGTAAGGAAGAGCTAATATGTATATAAAAAAAGAGAATATATAGTAAAAAAGGGTGAAAAGGCTCAATTAAGCCTCTTCCACTTCTTTATAAAGAATTCTTCCACAATGTGGACAATTTACAATTTCGTCAGATTTAATAACTTCATTATAAACTTTGTCATTGATCTTCATAAAACAACCATAACAAGCTTGTTTTTTAACAGGAACAACAGCAGTGTCTACAGCCCATCTTTTAATTTTTTGGTAAAAAGTAAGGATTTTATTATCAAATTTCTCTAATAATTTAGATCTATCTTCATAAACTTCATTTCTTTCTACAGAAATGTTTTCAATATTAGTATCAACTAATATTTTTAATTCTTTAACATTAGTTTCTTCTTCAGTTAATCTAACTTGAAATTCTTTTAATTGCTCTTCTTTAGTAGTAACAATTGCGTCAAATCTAATAATTTCTTCATTAGCAAAAGTAATTTGTTCTTTAGAAATTTCTTCTTCTAATTGTAAAGCTTTTAATTCTTTTTCAGTTTTTACAGCTGAATGTTTTTTAGAAATATCTTCTAGCTTAGTTTTTAACTCAGCTAAATGCATATTGTTTTTAGAAATTTTAGACGTAATGTCTTCAATTTCAGTTTCTAAAGTATTAATATTACCTTTAACTTCTTCAGCAACATTCACGTATGCCGCTAACTTTTCATTTTCGCTCTCGATTCTAGGATCAAATGCACTGATTTTAGCATCAAATTTTGATAACTTAACTAATTCTTCTAAATATTTATTCAATAGGTTCTCCTTGCTTATAAAACACAAATGGGTTTTTCGAAGCTGTTATTATAGCTTTTAATTCATTATTAATCAAATTTTCTTTCAAAAGTCCCATTAATAGGTGGCTAAAGGCCTGTTCACTTTCATAGTGTCTGATGTCAATTAGTGAAATTTTCCTAGATTTTGCTTCCATAGCCTCATGATATTTAATATCACCAGTTAAAAAACAGTCTGCTTTTATTTCATTTAAAAAACTCATTCCTGATCC
The DNA here is from genome assembly GCA_013215985.1 of Campylobacteraceae bacterium. Lineage (GTDB taxonomy): Bacteria > Campylobacterota > Campylobacteria > Campylobacterales > Arcobacteraceae > NORP36. The sequence continues at coordinate 27,446 of JABSOL010000008.1, read as the reverse complement.
AGTCACTAGTGCAATATCTTTAATAAAAGTATTACACTTTACTGTTTTTACATATGCTAAATTTAACTTCTCTGATACATATTTTACTAAATCATCAAATTGCATATTTACTTCTGCATATACTACAAATTCGTCACTTGGTCTAATGACAAATCCAAGTACTTTTTCTGCTACATACTTATTTAAATGAGTATTATCTATGTTTGTATGCATAGAAATTAAAGATATATTTTTCTGAATTAGAATTTTCAAAAGTTTTGTTGAATATGAATCAAAATTAACTCTTTTTAAAGCAGAAAAAATTAAAGGATGATGAGTAATAATTAATGAAAATTCTGGAATTTTCTCTAACATTTCTTCATCTAAATCAATACTTAAATGTATTTCTTTAATCTCATCATCTCCTGATCCTACTAATAATCCTGAATTATCCCACTTTTCTTGTTTAGAGAAAGGTGAGATAGAATCTAAAACTTCATATATATCTTTTACTAACATTACTTGTCTTCAAACTTTTCTGGGAATTTTTCTTTTAAAATAGCTAAATTCTTTTTATTACCAGTTCTAATAGTTCTAGGAACTTCTTGTTCAACATACATTTTTGCACAAGCTTGAGATAATTCTCTTACTTTTAAAATATAATTTTGTCTTTGAGTAACAGATACTGCTTTTCTTGCATCAAGCGTATTAAAAGCATGAGAAGCTATCATACATTGATCATAAGCTGGTAATGGTAGTTCTGCTTCTAAAGCTCTCTTACACTCATTAAATGCATCATCAAAATGTTTTACTAACATATCTACATTTGCAACTTCAAAATTGTATTTTGAGAACTGGTATTCACTTTCTTTATGAACATCAGCATAAGTAGTAATACCATGCTCATTTTCACTCCATACAATATCAAATACAGAATCAACTTCTTGTAAATACATTGCAAGTCTTTCAGTTCCATAAGTTAGTTCAACAGCAACAGGATCACAAGGAATTCCCCCTACTTGTTGAAAATATGTAAATTGAGAAACTTCCATACCATCTAACCATACTTCCCAACCAAGACCCCAAGCACCAAGTGTTGGAGATTCCCAGTTATCTTCAACAAATCTAACATCATGTTTTGATAAATCCAATCCTAAGTATTCTAAAGATTGTAAATATAAATCTTGAATATTCTCTGGACTTGGTTTAATTAAAGCTTGAAATTGGTAATAAGCCCCTAGTCTATTTGGGTTTTCACCATATCTACCATCAGTTGGTCTTCTACTTGGTGCTACATAAGCTGTAGACCAAGGAGTTGAATCAAGTGATCTTAATAGAGTTGCCGGATGAAAAGTACCAGCACCTGCTGGAATATCATAAGGCTGAACTATATTACAACCTTGTTTTGCCCAAAATTCTTGTAATTTTAATAGCATTTGTGAAAATGTTAACATGTATTCTTTTCCTAATTGTATATTTATCAAAACCATACATTCAAATTATATTTGATTCCACGCTTTTGACCTGTCTCTAAATCTAAAATATGTTTTATTAATACTAGGCTTAAGCCTAGTATATATTATAGTCTAACTTCAATAGTTAAAGAATCAACTTCAACAGCTTTTTCTTTAATGATTCTATCTTCTTTTAATTTTACAGCTAGTTCTTTGTCAGAAATTGCTAATATTTGCATAGCTAAGTATGCAGCATTAACAGCTCCAGCACGGCCAAGTGCTACAGTTCCTACAGGCATACCAGCAGGCATTTGAACAGTTGAAAGCATTGCATCCATACCATCCATTGCTCCACCTTTCATAGGTACTCCAATAACAGGTTTAGTTGTACTAGCAGCTAATGCACCAGCCAAATGTGCAGCCATTCCAGCAGCCGCAATAAATACAACAGCACCCTTTTCTTCAGCTTCTTTCATATAATTCTTAGTTCTTGTAGGAGATCTGTGTGCAGATGAAATAATCATTTCATATTTAACATTAAATTTCTCAAACGTATCACTACAATTTTTCATAATTTCATAATCTGATTTACTACCCATAATAATTGAAACAAACTTCATACTCTTCCTTAATTTTAGACTCTTTTAGAGATCAAAGATTATATCAAATTGTTTCTAATAAGCTTATAATCCTAGAGATTTTAAATTTATCCCAGGCTTTAAAAGTACATAGTTCTAAGGCTTGGTTTTCAAATACGAAAGATGAGAATTGTTTTGTTTGATCTTTAAGTAAAATACTTTTTGTAAAATTATAATATTTTGTTCTTTTTTCAATAATATCAGATGTAAAAATAACAACTGTAGGTATAAAAAAAGCATCTGCAATATGATAAGCAGAAGTATCGCAAGAGATAAGTTTATCACTTTGTGAGATAATATAAGCAAAATCAGAAAATGATTTTGAATAAGAAGCTAAATTAATATAATCTAAATTTTTATCAGCTCCGATATCTAAAGAAGTAATAATAGTATAATCAGGCATTTTTTTAATTAGTTTTTTTAAATATTTTATTGCATGACTTTTTGGAATACTTCTATCTTCTTTTGCGGCATAAGGATGATATAAGACAATTTTAGATCGTTTTTTAATATCTTGAAGTTTTAAGATTAATTCATTTGATACTTTTTTATCCAGTCTATCAATATAAGTTGCTTTTCTTGATGAATCTATTTTTGTATAATCAATTCCAAATTTATATAAATATGCATCAACATAAGCTAAGTTTTTATAATAAGATTTTTCATATACTAAAGAGTTATCTATAAAAAAATCATAATCACATAATTCTTTTAATGTTAAAGCCAAGGGTTTAACAGATGAAATAAAGTTTTGAGTTAATAAGATTTCTTTATCTCTTGAATAATATTGATTTTCACTAGATTCTAAAAAAACATCTATTTGCACATTTTCATAAAATCTGTTTAATTCTTCATACAATATTCTTAAAGCTGTACATGAAGAAAGGTTTTCACCCATATGTCTTCCCATACCAGCAATTACAGCAACTTTAATATCTTTTTTTCTAATGTTTTTAATTTGTTTATAAAAATCAAATCTATTTTCATTAAATGAAACTTCTTTTATTTTATCTTTTAGTTCATCTAATAAAAATGTATTATTTTTTATTCGTAGGTCATATTTACGCATTAGTCTATATTCAAAAGAATTAGAAATTCCTAACTCAATTGGTAACTTTTTTGAGTTAAGAATTTTTTCTTCTAATAAAACATTTGCCTGATATTTTTTATCAACTCTTGAAAATACTTTTTTTAAATCTTGGAATTCAGTGTATGATGAACAAAATATATATTCATCAGACACTAAATGCTCAGGAGAGCAAAGGTATTTAACTAAAGTACCATCAGTAGTTTTAATATTAATATTGGCAGATACTTTAAAATAAACCATTAAGCGAAAGGATTTATAGTTTCACCATCATTTTCAATTCTTAACATAGTTAAGTAAGGTAATGTTCCTGGTAATTGAATTTTATTAACATTTCCTGAATGAACTGATTCTAATTCTTTATTTTTTTCAGTTAAAATCTTTTTAAAGTTAATATAGTATTTTCCATCTTCTTTTTTATAGATTTTACCAATTTCATTGTCAACTTCAACAATATTAGAGTTCATTGGAGGGAAAATTTCAACATCTTCACCTGGTAAAGTTTTATATTTACATAAGAAGTGTTTTTCATCTTCACAAATTAAACCAGAAACTTCAAAAGAACCTTTTGATAAGGCATAATCATAGTTTTGAGTATCATTTCTCTCGAATGGTTTATGAATTAAGTAAGCATCAGAGAAACCTCTATTTTTTGTAGTTAATAATTCTTTTTGGTATTTAGCTTCATCAAATGTACCTTCATAGTAATCATCAATAGCCATTCTATAAGCATTAGCTGTAACTGCTGCATAATAAGGAGATTTAGTTCTACCTTCAATTTTTAATGAATCAACAGCACCTGAATCTAAAATTTCTTTAATATGAGAAGCCATATTCATATCTTTTGCATTAAAGATATAAGTACCAACACCTGGTTCTTCTTCAAGTCTGAATAATGAAGAATGATCTTCATTTGCAGCATATAAAGTATATTCGAATCTACAGTCATTTGCACAGCTTCCTCTATTAGGAACTCTACCCATTTGAACAGCAGAAACTAAACATCTTCCAGAATATGCAAAACACATAGAACCATGTACAAAAATTTCAATTTCCATTTCTGGTAAATATTTTTTAATTTGAATAACATCTTTTAATGAAATTTCACGTGCAACAACAATTCTTCTAACACCCATGTCCCAAAAAACTTGAGCATCAAGATAGTTTAAAACATTAGCTTGAGTTGATAAGTGAATATCAATTTCAGGAGCTATTTCTCTACATAATCTAACAACACCAGGAGCTGCTACGATAAAACCATCTGGTTTTAAATCAGCCATAGATTTAATATGTTTTTTTAGTAACTCTATTTGTGAATTAAAAGGAAATCCATTTATTGTTACATAAACTTTTTTTCCTCTTTCATGTGCGTAATCAATACCTTCTTGAAAAGTTTCTAGAGTAAATTCTTTACCAGATCTAATTCTTAGTGAGAAGTGTGATACTCCTCCATAAACAGCATCAGCACCAAAAGAAATAGCAATTTTTAGCTTTTCTAGGTTTCCTGCTGGACTTAATAGTTCTACTTTATTCATTTTAATCCTTGTGCAAAGCACTATATTTATATTTTTGCGATTATATCTAAAACTATTTTTACTTTAGATTTTATAAAAAGATAATTTAATTTTTTAAGCTTTACTCAAAAAAAGAAAAGATTTAACTTTTCTTTTAAAAACTTTCCCATTCATCAGTTTTAGCAGGAAGTGAATTATTTACTTGCTTTTTACTTATAAAAGTTTGCTTTTTACTTACGTTTGCAATATTTTCTGATCTAAGAGGTAAAGTTTTATTACTTGTAGAAAATGTTTTACAAAATTGAGCTTTTACAATGTCTAAAGTTTTAAATACATTATGTGTTGATACATCAACTTTTTTAGAAATTGATGATAGTTCCGTATTTGAAGCTTTTTGAGCATTTAAATTAATATATTCTTGAACACTTTGATGTACATCTTCATGATATTTTTTTAGATTTGTCCAGTTTGTATTATTTACAAATGATGAAGATTTATGTTCTTCTTCTATAATCCATTTTCCTAAATTACATTCAGTACAAGTTTTAACAGTCCAAGCAGAAGCATTTTCTTCACCTACTTTTGCAAAGTTTACATTTTTAAATACAATATGATCATTTTTTAATTTATTAATTAAAAACACAAATTCTACATCACAAACTTCATCTTTTTTATTTTCTTGATATTTAGCTTTTGAAGCAATAGCTAATAAGTCATCAGATAAAACTGATACTTCATGAGCAAGATCATTAATAGATGAAGCAGATGAAGCATTTACTTGTGTTGCTTGATCTAAAGAGTTAATGGCATCATTAATTTGTACAATTCCATGTTCTTGTTCTTTTGTAGCATCTGTAACATCAGTAATTAGTTCAATAGTTTCTGATATTTTCGCATTTAATAAAGTATAACCTTCAATCATATCTTTTGAAATATTCTTACCTTCATTTGCTTTTAATGTTGCAGAAGAAACAAGTTCTTTAATTTCTTTAGCAGCTTCTGCAGATCTACTTGCAAGATTTCGCACTTCTTGTGCTACAACTGCGAAACCTTTTCCAGCTTCTCCTGCAGTAGCAGCTTCAACGGCTGCATTAAGAGATAAAATATTTGTTTGAAATGCAATTTGATCAATAACTGTAATTGCATCATTAATTGAATTAACTTCGTTATCAATAGCTTCCATTGAAGAGGTAGTTTTTAAAGCTAATTTTTCACCTTCTAAAGCAGATTTATTAAGAGCAGCTGCAAGAATAGACATTTTATTAACTTTTTCATTTGATGATTTAATAATAGATGTAATTTCTTCAACTGAGGCAGCTGTTTCTTCTAGAGAGGAAGCTTGAGTATTAGCAGAAGCAGAAAGATTTGTTGATGAATCTTTTAATACTTTCGTATCAGAGTTTAGTTTTTCTCCTGAAATAGTAATCATTGCTAAAAATTCTGAAACAGTATTTCCAATTAAATCAGTAGAATTTTCTAAAGAAGCGATTAAACCATTTGAAGGAGTATAACCTTTATTATCAGAACATTTATAAGTAAAATTAGATTTAGAATATTCACTTAACGTTGTATTGATGTTTTCTAATTTTGTATTAGTACCCTCAATCATTGAGTTTATAGAATTTTTTAACTGCTGGATACTATTGTTATTTGAATTTGAATGTATTTTATATACATAAAAACCATTATTAACTTTTGTAATAACATCTTCAACTTCTTTAATTACAAGGGCATCAGCGGCTGCCTCATCTCTTAAAAGTTTAAAATAAGAATTAAGACTATTCATAATAATTCCAATTTCATTATTAGGGTAAACTCTAACGTTATTACGTCTTTCTTTACCAGAAATTAGATATTGTATACTATCATTTAATGATTTTAATGGTTTAATTAATATTTTTGCTGAAATTAAATTTACAATTATATTAATTAATACTAAAGAAATAAGTGTATAAATTAATATATCCAAAATAACATCATTAATTGAATTATTGGTTTTAACTTCCATTAATAATATTTCATCATTAATATCATTAATATACACTCCCGTTCCAATTACGAAATCCCATTTATCAAATCTTTGAATATATGAAAACTTTTCTTGAGCTTCTTCAAATCCAGGCTTTGGCCAGAAATATCTAACTAATCCACCCTCTTTTTCTTCATTTGCAATTTTGGCCATCTCTACAAATAAAAGTTTTCCTTTTTTATCTTTAACTTTTGATACATCTTTATTATCTAATGAAGGTTTAATTGGATGCATTAACATCTTAGCAGATGAATCAGTTACCCAAAAATAACCATTTTCTCCAAATCTTTCTTGTGAAACAGATTTTAAAGCTTCTTTTTTCATTTTTGAAGTAATATCATCAACATAAGATCCAGTTCCAATAACCCAATTATAAGGTTTGAATAACTTCACATAAGAAACTTTAGATTGAGCTTTATCAAAACCAGGTTTTGGCCAAACATAATTTACAAAACCTGAGCCATTTTCTGAAGCTATTTTAGCAAACTCATGAAATATTCTTTTTCCATTTTTATCTTTAAAATTATCTAAATTTTTAGAATTTAATGAAGGTTTTGTAGGATGCATTACAATTATTGCTTTAGTATCATTTATCCAGAAATATCCATTTTTACCATATCTTGATGCTTCTACAATATCAATTAATTTTCTTTTTAATTCAAAAGCAGAAATTTCATCTTTATATTTCTCATACTGTTTAGTAAGAATTGTGAATAAAAAGTTTGTTTGTCTTTGCAAATCTTCTTCAACTTCTACTTTTACCATTTCAATTGAAGTTTTTGCATAATAATTCTCAACATTTTTAATTGCTAAAGAAACATAGTTTTTTAGTTCTTTTTCTTTTTTAACATAAGATTCTTTTTTAAAGTTCTCAATATTCTCTTTTGACATAGTTTTAATCGATATTATTGAAACTATTGAAGTCATTACTGCCATTAATAATACAGAAGTTAAAATAAGAAAAAGTAGTTTAGTTTTTATTTTCATTTTAGCCAACTTCATATATACTTTAATTTATATTTCATTATTTGTAGCAATGTTATTATTTTTTGTCATCTAATTAAGATTAAATCGTAGAAAAGGGGTTTATTTTAGATATAAATAATTATTTAAATAATATATTAAATTATATGAGTATAGATATTAATAATTAATTAAATTATTAATTAGAGAGTTTTATTAAGATAATTAAGAATAAAATATTTTATTCTTAATATCTTAATAAGTTTATAACTTAGTGAATATTGTAACCTAGTTCTTGAAGTCCAGCTGCACTTTTTGTCCAACCTTTTTTAACAGAAACAAATAGTTCTAAATAAACTTTTTTACCTGTAAGTTTTTCGATTTTTAAACGTGCATCTTTTCCTATTCTTTTAATAGCAATAGCACCTTTTCCAATGATCATACCTTTTTGAGTAGCTTTTCCCACAATTATTGTAGCTTTGATAACATCAATATTATCTTTTTCTTCAACTTTATTAATTAAAACATCAGTTTCATATGGGATTTCATCTGAAATATTATCAAAAATTGCTTCTCTAATAAATTCTTTAAAAATATCTCTCATATGTTCAGTTGTCATAATTTCAGGATCAAATAAATGAGGATGTACTGGTAAGTGTCTTACAACATAATCAAGAATATCTGCATGTGTTGTAGCTTTTTTAATAGATACCGGAATAATAGATTCAAATTTATCAGCATGTTTTTCATACTCTTCCATTTTGTCTAAAATCTCTTTATTTGATACAAAGTCTGTTTTTGTTAATAATAAAATATGTTTTGTATTCTTTTTATTTTTAACTAAAAAATCTTCGTAGTGAGATACTTTATCTGTAACTGGTGCTAAAAATAAAATCAAATCACAATCACCCATTGCTTTTAATGCTTCATCTAACATAAATTGATTTAATAATTTTTCTGTTTGATGAATACCTGGAGTATCAACAAAAATTATTTGATCTTCTCCATGCATAACAATTATATTTGATCTTCTTCTAGTCGCATTGGCTTTATGAGAAACCATTGCAATTTTTTCTCCAACTAACCAGTTTACAAGTGAACTTTTACCTGCATTTGGTCTTCCTATTACTGATACATAACCACATTTATTCAATTACTATTCCTTAAAATTATTTTACTTGTGAAAAGTTATTATTAACAACTTCTTCTGAGTTTACATCTAAATATGTCCATTTTTTATCAAGTTTAACTTGAGCATAACCATTTTTATAGTCATCTGCAAAATCATATTTTAGATTAGTTGTTATTTCACATTGAGAATTTATAAATCCCCATTTATTATCAAGTTCGATTCTCGCAAAACCTTCTACAACATTATAAATCATATTGTATTTTGCTTTTAAATCATACTTACCATTTTTGTCTATACAAGCATATAAAGAATTATTTTTAACAATAAATTTATCACTATCTAAAATAGTGATTTCTTCATATTGTGTTTTTAAAACACCCTTCATATCTTTGTTTAAAACTCCATATTTACCATCTCTTTCAACAAGAGCGTATCCATTATATAAATTAGAGATTGAATCATAAACAGGAGCAACAATTACTCTTTGATCTGCTTTACTTACCATTCCATATTTATTTTTTAATTTAATTTTATAATATTTTTCACTATAGTTAAAAACATTATCATAAACAAAATCAACTTTTTTACTTTTTGTATCTGATACAATTGCAAATTTTTCATCAATTTCAACAACTGCCACTTTTGACGAACAAGCATTAATGAATAACGCGCCAATAAAAACAAGTAAATATTTCATTTTTCTCTCTTTGTTATAAATTTTTATATTATATCCTTTTTGCAGACAATTTACTCTTAATTCTATTTAAAGCGATATATACGTGTACAAAAGTACATAATATTAAATCTTCTAATATTTTTGCCTAGAATTTAAAAAAATCTCTTAATCAAATTTATAAAGTAAAAGTCAAATATAATTATGAAGATTATTATACTCATATTATGTTAATAAATAATTAAATTATTTATTAACAATTTAATTTTATATCGCTTAATAATTTTAATTAGAAGAATCTAATGTTTAATATTAAGTAATATTTTTGTAAAGTGGAAAAAACTAAGGGTTATATATGAAAAGAACAAGTATAGAAGATGCAAAAAAAGAGTTAAAACCGTTTATTGAGAATATTCAATCACTTTTATTATCTACAGTAAGCGCAGATGGTGAACCTTTTGTATCTTATTCTCCTTTTGTAGAAGATGAAGAAGGCAATTTTTATGTATTTATTTCTACTGCTGTAAATCATTCACATAATATGAATGCTACAAAAAAAGCTCATGTTATGTTATTAGAAGATGAAAGTAAAACTGATCATATTTACGCAAGAAGAAGAATGTACTTTAAAGCTGAAGCCGAAAAGTTTTCTGAAAATGATGATAGAGAAGAAAAAATTCATAATTTATTTAAAAAAAGATTTGAAGATAAAGTATCATTTTTTTCAATGATGAAAGATTCAAGATTTTACAAACTAACACTTAGAGAAGGAAACTTTGTTTTAGGTTTTGGAGCTGCTTATAAAATATCTCAAGATAGACAAACTTTATTATTAAATGACAAAGGTCATTCTTCTTCTCACGAAGAAGGTTTAAATAAAAATAAATAAGTTTTAAATCATATAAATATTTTTGTTAGTATATAACAGAAATATTTATGTTCAATTCTTATTTCTAACTTAAAACAGACTCTATATTCTAAATATTAGATAATTTTATTCTTTATTACTTTATTTATATTTTTTATTGTTCTATCATATAAATATATAAAAGGAGTTCTTATGAATATTCTATCATCTGAGATACATATGCAAAATAAAAGTTTTACACAAAACAAAGTTAATTTAGAAACAAATGTCTTCTCTTCTTTTCAAGCTTCATTAAAAAACTTAAATCAAATTAATGAGGCAAAAAGTAATAAAGTATTAAAAGAAGTGCTTAATAATGAAGCCGATTTATCAATAAAAGATTATGTACAAAAATTTCTTGTTGAAATAATATTAGAAACTTTTTTAAAAAAGAAAATAAAACTACAACCAGAAGAATATGTTGATGATAAAGATAGAATTAATATTAAAGCAGAATCTATAAAAAAAGAAAAGAAGAATTCTTTAAATCATAATATTAATGAAATTAAATCATCTTTTATTTACGAGTCTTCATATGAATATTATAAAAAATCTACAATTGATTTTTCTTCATCTATTAATATTAAAACAAAAGATAAAGATATAAATATTAATTTAGATATTTCATTTACTCAAGAATTTTATGAAAAACATAAAAAAAGAATAAGTTTTAATCAAGCTATTTTTTTTGATCCTTTAGTTATATCACATTCAACAAATACATTTGATTCTTTAAGTGATATGAGTTTTGAATTTGATTTAAATAATGATGGAAAGATGGATTTAATTCCACTGCTAAAAAATGCTTCTTATTTAGCAATTGATAAAAACAATAATAATAAAATAGATAATGGAAGTGAGTTATTTGGTCCATCTACTAACAATGCTTTTAAGGAGTTAAGAGAGTATGACAAAGATAAAAATGACTTTATTGATGAGAATGATGATATTTATAAAAATTTACTTGTATGGTCTAAAAATGAAAAAGGTGAGAACACATTGATATCTTTAGCTTCAGCCGATATTGGAGCAATTTATTTAAATGATATTGCTTCTTCATTTGTATATAAAAAAGATATAACTACAAGTATTGCACAATTAGAATCTACTTCAATTTTTTTAAATAATGAGGGTACAAAAGCGGGATTAATATCTGCTTTAAATTTTAAGGTTTAGGATTTGTAGTTTGAGGATAAAATAAAAGAATGAAAGGTAAAAAGAATTACTTCTTTTTACTCTTCATTTCTTTTTTCCACTCTTTTTCGAATTTTTTTCTTTTAGTAACAGATAAGTTTTCAATAAAAACATGACCTTCTAAATGTTCCAGTTCATGTTGCCAAGCAACAGCTGGAAAATCTTCAGCTTCAATTTTTATTAATTTACCATTTCTATCATTGTATTCAACAAGAATATGCTGGGCTCTTTTTATATCTTCATTAAATCCAGGTATACTTAAACACCCTTCACTAAAAATTTGCTCACCATCTTTATGAGTAATTTTAGGATTAATAGCTTCGATCAAATCATTCTTATCTTGAAAGTCTTCATCATTTGGTAAAGATATAATTAAAACATTTAAAGGAACAGCAACTTGAATAGCTGCAAGTCCTACTCCTGCGTTTTCCATCATAGTTTCATACATATCATCTAATAGAGTGTGAAGTTCATCATTGAACTCCACAACATCTATAGATTTTTTTCTTAAAAGTGGATTTGGATAAGTTAAAACGTCTCTAATCATTATTTATGACTTTTAATCACTTCATCAACTAGACCATATGCGCAAGCTTCATCAGCAGACATAAAATAATCTCTTTCAGTATCAGCTGCAACTTTACTTACATCTTGTCCTGTTTGTTCAGATATGATTCCGTTTAACTCATCTTTCATTCTTTGAATTTCAGCTGCTTGAATTTGGATATCTGTTGATTGTCCTTGAGCACCACCTGATGGTTGGTGAATCATAATTCTAGCATGTGGTAAAGAATATCTTTTACCTTTTTCTCCAGCTGATAATAAAAACGCTCCCATTGAAGCTGCTTGTCCTATACAAATAGTCGAAACATGTGCTTTTATATAATTCATAGTATCATAAATTGCCATCCCACTTGTAATAACTCCACCTGGAGAGTTTATATATAAGTAAATATCTTTTTCAGGATCTTCAGCTTCTAAGAATAGAAGTTGAGCAACAATTGTTGAAGCAACGCTATCGTTTACTTCACCACTTAACATAATAATTCTATCTTTTAGAAGTCTAGAGAAAATATCGTAAGATCTTTCTCCTCGACCAGTCTGTTCTACTACATATGGAATGTAACTCATAATTATTTTCCTAATTTCTCGTCTAATAATTTAGAAATAACTCTATCTTCAATCATAGACATTTTAATTGCTGGTAAGTAACCTGCATCTTGGTATTGTTTTAATACATCTTGAGGATTTTGTTGCATTTGCATTGCTTCGTAATAAATTACTTGAGAAACTTCTTGATCAGAGATTTCTACTTTTTCAGCTTTAGCTAAAGCATCAACAATAAATGTAGCTTTAACAGATTTAGCAGAATCTGCTCTTAATTCTTCTCTCATAGAATCAACTTTTTTAGGATCTTCTTGTAAAGCTTTGATTTCTTCTTCGTTTAAATCTTTAACTTTGTTGTTTAATGCATAATTGATTTCTTGATCAACTACAGATTCTGGTAAGTCAAAAATTAATTTTTCAACTAAGATATCTAAATAAGCAGGTTTTAACTCTTCTCTATAGTAAGTAGCTTTTGCTTCATTTTTCATTTGTTCTTCAATTTTAGCAGTTAATGTTGCAACAGTAACATTTTCTTCACCTGGAAGCATTTTTTGTGCTAATTCGTCAGTTAATTCACCAGCTTCTTTTTCTTGAATTTCAATTAAAGTAACTTTGAATGTAGCTTCTTTACCAGCTAAGTCTTTTGATTGGTACTCAGAAGGGAAAGTAACAACTACATCTTTTTGCTCTTCATATTTCATACCAATGATTTGCTCTTCAAATCCTGGAATAAATGAGTTAGAACCAATTTGTAAAGTATAAGCTTCACCTTTTCCACCATCAAATGCAACACCATCAACAAAACCTTCAAAGTCAATAACAGTAAAGTCATTTTCTTTAGCAGCTCTTTTTCTTTTTAGTTTAGTTAAAGGAGCTGAAGAAGCAGCAATTTCATCTAATCTTGATTTTAATTCTTTAGCATCTACAGCTTTATCTTCTACTGCTGGAACTAAAGCTTTATAATCAGCTAAATCAATATTTGGTCTGTTAGTAATTTTGATTTCAATTTCAATATCACCGTTTTCTTTTTTCTCAAATTTAGAAACTGATGGTTCACCAATAATTTCTTCATTAGAAATATTTAATTCTTTAAGTGCAGATGCTAAGATTTCTCTAACAACGTCACCTTCAGCGTCTTCAACTAATTTAGAACCATATCTTGATTTAACAACGTGTGCAGGTACTTTACCTTTTCTAAAACCTTGAACTTCCATAGTTTTAGCAGCTTCTTTAGCTAATTTATCAACAGATTTTTCAATTGTTGATTTTTCTACATTTGCAGTTACTACTGCATTTGCTGTATCTATTCTTTTTGCGTTAAATTCCATAAATTCACTCCATATAATATTATTTACAGCGATTTTACCCAAGATTTACTAAAGCTAACTTTAAACATTTTTTTAAGAAGAATAAATATAAGCTTTACATAATGTTTTTATTTTATTTTGTTAAACTTTATTGTTAATAAATCAAAATAAAAGGAATGAAATGAAAAAAATTACATTGAGCCTTATTTTCGTATTCGTAGGTATGTTAAATGCAACACAATATCAAGATAAGGCTACAGACTACACACAAGAGAGTGAAATTTTAATAAATAAATATTATTCAGAAAATAATATTATTATTGAATCTCCAGTTTTTTCAAAAAAACAAAACAAGAACTTTGAATTTACTACATATAATGAAATGATAAGTTTTGTAGAAGATATTTCTAAAAATAATAAGTGGGCTAACTTAAAATATTTTGGGAAATCACAAGAAAACAAAAAAATACCTTATTTATATTTAAGCAATAACAATAATGCTAAAAATAAAATTAGAGTATGGTTACAAGGTGGTATTCATGGAAATGAACCAGCAGGAGCTGAAGGAATGTTAGCATTATTGGCAAAAATGCAAAAAAACAAAAAACAAACAAAGACATGGCTTGAAAATATGGATATTATTATTGTTCCAAGATTTAATATAGATGGAACTGATTATTTTCAAAGAAGAAGTGCAAGAAACATAGATTTTAATAGAGACCATGTAAAATTAGTGCTTCCTGAAATGCAAATGATTAAAAAAGTATTTAATCAATTTGAAGCTCATATTATTGTTGATAATCATGAGTTTACAACATATAGATCAAACCTTAAACACTTAGGAAAAGCATCATATGCTGTATCTTATGATGCTTTATATGCAAGTGCTAGAAATCTAAATTTAGATATTAATATTAGAAATTTAGCTAATAACTTAGTTATAAAAGAAATGGAAAAAGATTTAGATAAAAACAATTTAACTCATGCTGTATATGGTACATTTAAAAAGGAAAAGAACAAAATAATAGGATTAGAAGGTGGAATGGTTGCAAGAATTGGAAGAAATGCAGCTGGACTTACTAATGCTATCTCTATTCTTTTAGAGACAAGAGGGGTAGCAATTGGATCTCAAAACTTTAAAAGACGAGTTTTTTCACAACTTATTATGAATGAATCAATTCTTAATACAGCATATAAGAATAAAGATTTAATTGTTTCAACTATTAATACATCAATTATTAATTTAATTGAAAATGGTAAAAGGGGAAACAAAGATATTATTATTCAAAGTAAAAGAAAAGTTGGAAAAAAAGATTATGATTTTATTGATGTAGCAGAAGATAAAATTATAAGAGAAAACATTGAATATCACTATTCATCAAATGCTATTATAACTCTTTCAAGAAAAAGAGCTAGATTTTATGTAATTCCTCCCGCATTTTCATATGTTAGTAAAAAAATTCAAAACCTTGGTTTAGATCTAACAGTTTTAGATAAAGAAAAAACAATGAATGTTGAAGCTTTTAATATTATTTCTAACAAAGTTTCTAAAAAAATATATGAAGGTGAATTTAGAAATACTCTAAAAGTAAAATTAGTACAAAGAACTTTAACTTTTCCAAAAGGAACAGTTCTTGTATCAATGGCACAAAAGAATGCAAACCTGCTGATGTTAGCACTTGAACCTGACTCAAAAGATTCATATGCAACTTTTAATATAATACCTGTAGTAAAAGGTGATCAATACCCTATTTTTAGACTACATTAGAACAAATGCTTTAATTAGAAATAATTAAAGCATTTTTACCTTATATTTAATAAACCTTTAATAGAATATCTTTTTAAATAAAGGCAAACAATTGGATTTTTTATATATTAACGTATTATACTTTATGCTTATTCCATTTTTTATATTGGCATATTTAATTTCGAGTCAAAAAGATAGTTTTGAAAAACTTTTTTCAAAAGAAATAATTGAAAACTTAAGAGTTACAAATCAAGGAATGTCAAAAAATTCTAGAAATATTCTTTTTTTTGCAAGTATATTTTTTATGATTATAGCTTTAAGCAGACCTGTTATGAATGAACAAGAACAGAGTATAAAACAAGAATTAAATGCTATTGTTGTTGCTATTGATGTATCAAAATCAATGTTAGCACAAGACCTTTATCCTACAAGGTTAGACATGGCAAAACTAAAACTAGAAAAGATTATAGAGAAGTCAAAACATAATGCTTTAGGTTTAGTAATTTTTGCAAAATCTGCTTTTATTTTATCTCCTATTACTCAAGATTTTAATTCATTAAAATATATAGTTAAAAACTTTGATTCAAAAATTGATTTTAATAATGGTTCAAATATATATGCTATGCTAGAAGCTAGTAATAAATTATTTAAAAATTATGAACATAAAAATATTATTCTTTTAAGTGATGGAGGGAATAATACTTCATACAAAGATGAAATAGATTTTTTAGAAAAAAACAAATTAAATCTTTATACAATATCTCTAGCTTCAAATAAACCTACACCAATTCCTACAAAAGATGGATATATGACTGATTCAAATGGCAATATCATTACAATAAAAAGAAATGAAAGTATTAAAAAACTATCTTTTATAAATACAGGCGCTTATGTTAATTATACTTTGAATGATAAAGATGTAGATGCTGTATTAAATGATATATTTACAAAAATAGAAAAAGACAAAATATCTTCTAAAAAATATAAGATATATACTGAACTATTTTATTATCCTTTAGGATTTTCTGTATTACTTCTTTTATTATCTTTTTCTTCTTTTAGATCAATTAAATCTTTATCTTCTATTTCAAAAGCTTTAGTTTTAACTTTATTAATATTCTCATCTAGTAATTTAAAAGCTGGACTTTTTGATTTCCAGACAATAAATCAAGCTAATGCAGATTATAAAAATAAAGATTATAAAAAAGCACAAAATGAATATGAAAAAATTCAAAACTCCGAAGAGTCTTTATATAATCAAGCAAATGCTGCTTATAAACAAAAAGATTATAAAAAAGCTTTAGAACTATACGATAAAACATTAACATATAAGAATGAAGACTTAGAATATAAAAAACTCCATAATATGGGAAATACTTATGTAAATCTAAATAAATTAGAAGAAGCAAAAAAATCTTATGAAAAAGCTTTAAAAATAAAAGATAATAAAGAAACAAAAGAAAATCTAGAAACAGTTAAAAAAGAATTAGAGAAAAAGAAAAAAGATCAAAACAAAGATCAGAAAGATCAAAAGAATAAAGACAAAAAGAATCAAGAACAAAAAGATAGAGATAAATCTAAGAATAAAAAAGACGATAAAAAGAATCAAGAAAATAAAAAAGATCCTAAAAAGTCAAAAGAGAATAAAAAACTAGAAGATAAAGATTCAAAAGGTGAAAAGTCAGAAAATAAAAAAAGTTCTCAGAATATTAAAAAGAATATAATTTCAGACTTAGAAGAAAAAAAGTGGCTTAAAAAATTAGAGAATAAACAAGTTCCAATTTTATTAAGGAAAGTAGAATCTAAAGAAGAAGATAAATCTTCTTCTCCTTGGTAGGTCTAGTAGTTCTCAGACTTTCTCATGTGCATTAATTCTTTTTGCACTGAGATATTAATTTTATCATTAACTTTAAAATCAAGATCTGGATTTCTTCCATCATAATCAACAGAATTTAAAATTACTTTCATAGCTTCCAGCCTTGCTGCATGTTTATTATCAGATCTTAAAATATGCCAAGGTGCTGATCTTGAATTAGTTCGTCTTAACATTTCATATTTTTTCTCAGAAAACTCGCTCCATAAATCTTGAGCTTGCATATCTACTTCTGAGAATTTCCACTGTCTTAGAGGATCTTTAATTCTTCTATCAAATCTTCTTTTTTGTTCATCTTTAGAAACAGAAAAATAAAGTTTTACTAAAATCATATTTTGTCTTACTAAATCTTGTTCAAAATTAACTACATCTTCCATAAAGATATCATGTTCTTCTTTTGTACAAAATCCAAATATTGGTTCAACCATAGCTCTGTTATACCAAGATCTATCAAATAATACAGCTTCTCCTCCTGTTGGAAAATGCTGTACATATCTTTGAAAAAACCATTGATTTCTTTGAGTCTCGGTAGGTTTTCCTAAAGCAACTACTCTATAGTGTTTATTATTCATATATCTAGTAATTCGTCTAATAGCTCCACCTTTACCAGAAGCATCCCTACCTTCAAATAAAATCATCATTTTTTTATTTGCAGTTTCTAAATAAGTTTGAAGTTTAATTAATTCAATTTGATAATTTTTAAGCTCGTTAGCATTATAAATTTTTTGAATTCCTTCTTTTAATGTTTTTTTATCCACTTTTTTACTATTTCCTAAAATATTTTTTAATTCATTTAGTTCTTTTAATAATTCTTCATTAATATCGGCATTAACAGGATTAGTATTTTCTTCAATTTTTAGAGTAATAGATTTTTTGAATTCATTCATTTGAGAAATTGCTGTGCGTTTTGTAATATTGTCTTTTTTTGTATAACCCAAAACTTTAACATATCGTTTTCTATTATGTTGAAATCTAACTATATATTTTTTACCATATTCAGGATGAGCTTCTTTAGATATATATAATCCACTATGGTTTGTTCTGTCAAAATCACTTAAATTCATCTATTTATGCCCTTGCAAATTTATTTTCTTGTTCCATTTTCTCTATTTCTTTAGAACCTTTAACTATTATCTTTTTATTTATTATAATTTTTGAATCATCTATTTTTTTACCATAAGAAACATTATTTAAAATATGTTTAATACAATTAATTCTAGCTTTTTTCTTATCATCACTTCGTACAATTATCCAAGGAGATATATCAGTATTAGAAGACATAAGCATTGAATATTTAGCAACTGTATATTTATCCCATAGTTTTTGAGATTCCATATCTACTGGTGATAATTTATATTGTTTTAATGGGTCAGTTTCTCTTTTTTTAAATCTTCTTAACTGTTCTTTCTTAGAAACAGAAAAATAAAATTTAAAAAGTATAATTCCAGATTTTACTAACATTTTTTCAAAGTCAGGAACTTCTCTTAAAAATTCATGATGTTCTTCTGAAGTACAAAAATTCATAACAGGTTCAACTCCGCCCCTATTATACCAAGACCTATCAAAAAGTACAATTTCTCCAGCACTTGGTAAATAATGAGTATATCTTTGGAAATACCATTGAGTTCTTTCAATATCACTTGGTTTCTCTAAAGCAACTACTCTTGCACCTCTTGGGTTTAGATGCTCAGTAATTCTTTTAATAGTACCACCTTTACCAGCAGCATCTCTTCCTTCAAAAATCATTAAAACTTTTAAACCATTTTCTTTAACCCAGTTTTGTAATTTTAATAATTCAATTTGAAGAAGTGTTAATTCTTGTTCATATTCCAAGGTGTCTTTTTTAACCCAAATTTTTACTTTTTTGGCTTTACATCTTTTTTTATCTTTATTCTTTTTTAAAATACAATCAGGGTCTTTTTTAATATTCTCACTATTTAAATCTTCGTTATCCACAATTTCACTTAATATAATATTCCTATCTTGACCCATAATCTTCCTTTATTTACGATAACCTTCTTTTGTATTCATCATATCCATAGTTTGTTACAAGATGATAACAATCGCCTTTTTTAATAGCTAAGGATGGCAATTTAATTCCATTAAAAGTAGTTGTTTTGACCATAGTATAGTGTATCATGTCTTCAAGTATAATTTTGTCACCTATTTTAAGCTCTTTAGAAGATGAATAATCACCAATAATATCACCAGCTAAACAAGTGTTACCTGCAAATCTATATTTATATTCTAAATCAAGTAAAGAGGAAAAATCTCTTATATCAGCTTTATATGGCATTGCTAAAGTATCTGGCATATGAGCTTCTGCTGAAGTATCTAAAATAGCTATGTTCATTTTATTATCAACAATATCTAAAACACTTGCCATTAAATATCCAGTTTGCCAACCTATTGCTTCACCTGGTTCTAAATATACTTCTAAATGAGGATATCTACTTTTAAACTCTTTTAATAAAATAATTAAAGCATCTACATCATAATCAATTCTTGTAATATGATGTCCTCCTCCAAAATTAATCCATTTTAAATCTTTAAAATATTTTGAAAAGTTTTTTTCGAATTTTTCTAAAACAGCAGCTAAAACATCCACATTTTGTTCACAAAGTGCATGAAAATGTAAACCTTCGATTCCTTCTATTTCATCTTCTTTAAAATTATCTTTTGTAATTCCAAGACGTGAAAATGGTGCGCAAGGATTATATAAGTCAACTTCTACACTTGAATATTCAGGGTTTATTCTTAATCCACATGACGTTTTTTGTACAGCTTTATTTTTGTATCTATTCCATTGAGAGAAAGAGTTAAATACAACATGATTTGAAAGATCTAAAATTTCATCAATTTCTTCATCTTTAAAAGCAGGTGAGTAAGTATGAACTTCTTTTCCAAACTCTTCTTTTGCTAATAGAGCTTCATGTAATCCCGAAGCACAGCAACCTTTTAAGTATTGTCTAACTAAAGGAAAAGAGTTCCAAAGTGCGTATCCTTTTAAAGCAAGTAAAATATTTACATTTGATTCATCTTGAACTCTTTTTAATATTTCAAGGTTTTTTATTAGTAACTTTTCTTCCATCACAAAACATGGGCTTGGTAATTCTTCTAAACTTTTAAACTCTTTATTCTTCATATATTTCAAAATCCTCTTTATTAACACCACAGTCAGGACATTCCCAATCTTCAGGAATATCTTCAAAAGCAGTTCCTGGCTTTATACCTGAATCAACATCTCCAACTTTAGGGTCATATATATAATCACATACAGTACAAATATACTTTTGCATAATAAATCCTTTAATAATTTATTTTATTATACAAAAATATATGTTAAGTCTTTGTGTATTATTATTTTTTATTATTTATTTTTAGTTTTTTTAGTTTTTTATTATTTAAAAGAGAAAAATCTCTTTTAAATAATTAGTCTACAGGTAGATCTAAAATAGTATAAGGTAAACCTTGAACCATCATTTCATCCATAAAAGGTTTTGCATCAAATTCTTCAATATTAAATACACCTTTTCCATCCCAAATTCCTTTATAAATCAGTTTAGCACCAATCATAGCAGGAACTCCAGTTGTATATGAAACAGCTTGTCCTCCAGTTTCTTTATAACATTCTTCATGATCGCAAATATTATAAATATAAACTTTCTTTTTGATTCCGTTTTTGATTCCTTCAATAATACAACCAATATTTGTTTTACCAACAGTAAGAGGTCCTAAAGATGCAGGATCTGGAAGAAGAGTTGCTAAAAATTCCATAGGAATAATTTTTTGCCCCTTATGTTCTACTTCTTTAATACCTAACATTCCAACATTTTCTAAACATTTCATATGTTGAATATAAGAATCTCCAAAAGTCATAAAGAATCTAATTCTTTTTAAACCTTTAATGTTTTTACATAAAGATTCTAATTCTTCATGATAAAGTAAATAAGATGGTTTTACACCAATTTCAGGATAATCATGTTCAATTCTGATCGCTAATGGTTCAGTTTCAATCCATTTACCCTCTTCCCAATATCTACCTTTTGAGCTAACTTCTCTTAAATTAATTTCTGGATTAAAGTTAGTAGCAAAAGCATAACCATGATCTCCAGCATTACAATCCATAATATCAATAGTATGAATTTCATCAAATAAGTTCTGAGCTGCATAAGCACAGTAAACACCAGTAACACCAGGATCAAAACCTGAACCTAATAATGCTTTAACATTAGCTTCTTTAAATTGCTCATGTTTTGCCCATTGTTCTTTGTATTCAAATTTTGCAACATCAGGGTGTTCATAATTAGCAGTATCAACATAATCAACATTACATTGTGTACAAGCATCCATAATTGTTAAATCTTGGTAAGGAAGTGCTAAATTTAAAACTAATTTAGGGTTAACTTCTTTAATTAATGCAACAAGAGCAGGAACATCGTCCGCATCAACGCAAGCTGTATTAATACTTACTTTTTGATTTCTTAAAATCTCTTCTTTAATAACTTCGCATTTAGACAAAGTTCGTGAAGCTAAAGTGATTGTTTCAAATGTATCAATATTCATAGCACACTTAACAGTAGCAACCCGAGAAACTCCGCCAGCACCTATGATTAATATACCTTTTTTACTCATGTAAAATCTCCAATAAAAATATGCGATATTATAGCTAATTATTGATTTAAATTAAAGTAAATATTTAATACAATATAAAAAATTAATTATTATATAAAAGAGAACAATATGACAATAACAAGACAAATTATATATCTTGCAAAAAGAGACTGTATAGAAGAGTTAAAAGCTTTATTAAAAACAACAATTCAAGCTTCAAAAGAAGAAGAAGGATGTTTATTATACGATGTATATCAAACAAAAACTAATATAGTTGAATTCATAGTAATGCAATCTTGGAAAGATGAAGATGCTTTAAGATCACACTATAAAACAGATCATTATTTACATTTTAAAGAAAACTTTAATCAGTATAATGCGCATGTAGAACCATTCGAATTAGAAGTTTTATAGAAATTTTACTTATTTAACAGATTATTCAAGTTCAATTCAGTTTAATCTGTTAGAATTCGCTTTCAACACTTCTACACTCGGGGATGACTTGGCATCGATTGGAGCATAGAGGGATAGTTGCATGTCGGCCTGAACATGCCGTTACACGGTTCATTTTTTTTAAACGCAAATAACACAAATTATTCTCCAGCTTACGCAGCAGCGTAAGTTTTAATTTAGACTCCCCTTTATTGGGTCGAGACTAGGAGGCTCATTCTACTGAGGCTATATAGGTAGATTTAAATGAGTTCACCCCTAATAGCTTATTTTTGGAAAGCTGATTTGCTTTCAAGAAGACATTTAGAATCTTAGTTTTTTAAAAGCCTTGCAGGTAGAGCTTTTTTAAAATGAAATTAATCAACCTTTTACTAAACATGTAGACGCTATTTTGATATGTTTTAACACTGGAGTTCGATTCTCCACATCTCCACCAAAATACTATCCAACAACATCTTATATAGTCCAACAAAGACCGATATTATCGGCATTTAACCCACTTATCGTCTATTCCCATACATTAAGATCCAGCACTAATTTCAATTAATGGGGTACTTTTTGGGGTACTTTCTCTATAATTGAAAAAAGGGTATAAAAAAAGTACCCCATTATAGGAGGAAATTATGGCTAAGCCGATTGTCCCACTAACTGTAACAAAAATAAATTCACTCAAAGCCAAAGAAAAAGATTACAAGGTTTTTGATGGAGGTGGTCTCTTTTTATTAATCACAAAAAAAGGTGGTAAGAGTTGGAGATTCAAATATAGATTCAATGATAAAGAAAAAGTTATATCATTAGGAACATATCCATCTTTCTCATTAAAGAATGCAAGAGATAAAAAAGAAGAGTATAAATCTTTAATTGCAAACGAAATTGATCCAGCAGAAGAAAAGAAAAAAAAGAAAGCTAACAATAAAATTATAGAAATTAAAAAAGATAACACTTTTTTTAAAATCTCTCAAGAATGGTTAGAACATTATAGATCTGAAGTATCTGAAAACTATCATATTAAATTAGGTCGTGCTTTAGAAAACTATACTTATCATTTTCTAAAAAATAAAGCTATTGATGAAATAACTAGATTAGACATTATAGAAGTATTAAAAGATTTAAAAGCAAAAGGAATACAAGAAACTGCAAAAAGAGTTTATATGCTTTTAAATAAAGTATTTATGTATGCAGTAACATTAGAATATGTACCTCATAATATAATCTCTGATATTGATCAAAAAATAGTAATTGGAAAAAGAGAAAAAAAACACTACCCTACTTTCACAAAAGATAAAGATATAAAAGCATTACTTTTAGCTATTGATGATTACCCAGGTGATTACAGTACTAAAATGGCTTTAAAGATGCTTCCTTATGTATTTGTACGAAGTTTTAATATTAGACACTGTGAATGGTCTGAAATTGATTTTGAGAAAGAAGAATGGACTATTCCAAAACATAAAATGAAAACTAAAATAGAATTTATTCTTCCTCTACCTCCACAAGTAATAAAAATCCTAAATGAAATAAAAGAATATACTTTTGAAAGTAAATATGTATTTCCAAGTTATATACTCAAAAATAAACCAATGAGTGATAATACTTTAATTACAGCACTAAGAAGAATGGGCTTTACAAAAGAAGAATTTGTTCCTCATAGTTTTAGAGCTATGTTTTCAACAATAGCATATGAAAATGCTAATTCAGAAAATGGACATAAATATACAGCAGAAGTAATAGAAGCCCTACTCTCACATAAAGAACAAAACAAAATTAAAGCAGCTTATAATAGAGCTTCTTATGTAAATGGAATGAGAGGGGTAATTTGTTGGTATGCAAATTACTTGGATAGGATTAGTCTACCAAAGATAAGTTAAATGGGCCTAATTATATTTTTAATAATTAAAAAATATGGGATTATTCAATTTCAATACCAATACATGAATAATCATCTATTACCCCATTTTCAATAATTGTATTTCTGATTTTATCTATAAATACAGTTAAAGATGTAGAAGTAAGAGAAAGATCCCTTATATATTTTTTATTTCTAATTACATTATACACGCCATCACTTAATAATAGTAATCTATCCTTAGTTTGTATATCAAAATACCCTTCTTCTAAAGTGTAAGAAGATGTGGCTGACATAACTGATAGTAAAATATTTTTACGATGGTACGATTTTGCTGCATATTTATTTATAACCTTCTTATCTAATAATTCTTGAAGTTCAGTTTGATCTTTCGTTTTAGAAACTATTCCTTCATTTCTCAAATGATAAATTCGGCAATCTCCTACATGTCCATAATATAAACGATTATTTCTTACGATACAAATAGTTAAGGTTGTTCCCATTTTAGAATACTCAGTAAATTTTTTTGAAAATTCTTTTAATTTTTCGGATATTAAAGAAAACATATTCTTAATACTAATATTATTATCTTCTTTAAATAATTCTTCCACTAAGTTAAGAGAGTAGTTTGATGCAATGTTACCACCATACTTTCCACCCATTCCATCTGCAATAGCAAATAGATAGGTATGGTTATCAGTTGAATAGAACAATATTGCATCTTGATTTAATTTATTCTTACCTTGACTTGAAAAACTAGAATTTTTAATCATTACTGTAACTCATTTAAATAGTTTTCTAGAATTGGGTGCATATTATCAGTTGTTATAGAAATAGAATTACAAACATGATTCATTTTAGATATGAAATCTATATCTTGTACATCTAATTCTACTTTAATTCTTTCAGCAAGAATATCACTTATTTCTGTATTTATCATTCTCATAAATTTTTGTTCAACATACCATCTATTATGACTTGTCCCCAATAACAATAATGTAATTGCAATTTCTGATTTTAAGCTTAAATCTCCATTATCATAAAATTTTTCAGCTTTACTTGCCAAAATATCACAATAAGCAAAATCATGGCTATAATTTTTTATATATTCAGCAAAATATTCGCCCATTGCATTAAAAAGTGAAGGATTTTCATGCAATTCTAATATTTGTTCTTCACTTATTGTTTTATAAATATTAATAGCACATGGATTTTCATCTATATATGAAAAAATTCTATCCCACTCATCATTAGTTAATGGATTTCCTTGATTATTTTTTTCTTTTAATAAAGAGACTAAAGACTCTTCAAAATCTGATACAAAGGATATAATATTTGTATTTAAATAATCATATATCTCTTCTCTTAATTCAGATACAGAATTATATCTTCTCAAAGGATTAGTTTTTGTACATTTAGACATAATTATCCCAATTTCTCCTGGAAAAATAATTTCAGAATAGGGGGTTCTACTTGATCCTGATGCAAAAATATCATGTAGAATTGCACCAAACGAATAAATATCAACTTTAAAAGTTGCCTTTTTCAAGCCTCCATTAATTAACTCTGGAGCAGAATAATTTTGAGTACCTGCGCCTTGTCCTGTTGCAGTGATAGTAGAAGAATCACTTTCATTTGCAGAAATTAAACCAAAATCAGATATTGCATATCTATCTTCATTATTATCAGAAAATTTTAAAACATTAGCAGGTTTAAGATCTCTATGTTTAAAACCTTTTAAATGAAGAAATTCAAGTCCAGCTAAAATATCAAATAGTATTATTTTTATTTTAGGACTATCTGGCATATTATGTTTTAATTCATACTCCAATGTACAATCAGCTAATGGCATTATAAAATAAGGAGGTTGTTCGGTTAAATAAACATCTAATATTTCTAAAATATTTCTATGCGTTAAACTTTTTTGATACTTAACTTCTCTTTTAAATCTTCTTTTTAATTCATCAATTCCTACACCATCCAAAAGATTTTGACTAGGTGAAAATATTTTTTTAGCATATTCAGTATTTCCATCAGTTACTTTCACAACTTCTGCAAATCCACCTCGACCTAATTTCTCTATTTCAGTATAACTCAATCTTAATCCTTTATATTTTATATGTAACAAAATTCACATTGTTATTATAATAAACAGTATATTATTTATAGCTTTTTTATTATAAATAATTGTCTTAAAAACTATTAATCTTGTTTATTTTGACTTTTTTTTTATTTTTAACATAATATAGTAGAATACATCTCTGCAAAAACAAAAATGACTCAATACTGAAAAAATTCTGTGAGCGTCGACACCTTAGAACACATTTAAATTTTTATATAATACACATTCATAAATTAGTGATTATAATTGTTCAACAGTTATTTTCTCAAGCTTTTTATTTATTTAAATACCATACTGAGTATTATTCTCCTCATAATTAACATTCTGCAACAGTTGTATCTTACTTAATAAATGTTCCTAGTATAATTAATATTTATTTCTTTTTTCTTTTATTTCTTTATACTTTTCTTTTATCTTAATTGCATATATTTTTTCTTGTTTTTTTTTGACAATGCTTTTAATTATAACACTTTTTCTCATAAAAATAACGATAAAGAAGGTTCCAACCAAATTTATAATCGCAAAAATAATTAATAATAAGCACATAATTACAAAAAAGTTCAATGTATTATTGGAATAAAAAATGAATGCGCTATATAAATAAAAGAATAAAGGCATCATAAAGAATATAAAATTTTTATTTCTTATTAATTCATTAAAGAAAATAGAAATAAAATTTAAATACTTAGTACGATTTAATATTTTGACGACTTTAGTCTCTTCTTTATTCATATCTTTAATTTTTTTATTAATTATAAAACTAAAGTCCTCAATAATAAAGTCATTATTAGTAAAAAATGAAGAATTCTT
>JABSOL010000001.1 GCA_013215985.1 Campylobacteraceae bacterium | reverse complement strand
GCTAATTGAACTCAGACAACTTTTCCTTTAAAAGTAAATTTCTTACCCCCTAGGGAGTAGTCTTAAAATAAAATAATCTAAAGTTGACTATCCCAATTAATTTTAAGATATTAATGATAAGTGGAGATTCATTCTCTGAGGTGTAATTTGCAAATATTAGAACTTACATAATTTAGTATACGGTCAAGGAATTTTTAGATAAAAAAAAGGGACAGTTGAAAAACTGTCCCTTTTTATCGATTTAAGAAAGATATTATAATCTAGCTTCGTATTTTCTAAGCATATGTAGTTTTTTAAGCATCTTCTTCTTAGCATTAATTTTTTGTTTTTTCTTAATTTCTGTATTTGGTTCAAAAAATCGTCTAGCTCTAGTTTCAGTAACAATAAGATTTCTATCACATTGTTTCTTAAACCTTCTGTACGCTTCATCAAAAGACTCTTGTTCTTTTACTTTAATACCTGGCATTATATAATCCCTACTTTCTTTTTAAATTTTGGAATTTACTATATATAAATTTAACTTAATTTAAGCCTTAATTTTCATAAAATTTCAAAATTTCATCTTCATATGAAATTATTTATAACAAAGTTAGTTCAAAAAAGTATCAGGCACCTTTTATTATAATAACATCTTTAGTTATTACCGTTATTTAAAAACTTATATATATGGATAATCCATTTGTTTAGCTATTTTATTTTTTGTTGCTTTATCTGTTGATTTTTCAACAATTTATAAACCTAAATCTATTGAAGTTAAAACTACGGCTACAGTAATTATATCGTCTTCTTCAACTATTCATTGAATAAGTACATCATTACAATATTTTTTTAAATCTTCTATTGCATTTCGATGACTTGTTGCTTTTTTATTTTTTAAATAATCTGCAGCACCAAGGGTTAGATAACCTGTACATACTGGAGTGGTAAATATAAGTCTGCGTTAAGAAATTTACTAATTGGTGCCTGTCATGGAATTCTATTTTAAGTAAGTCAAAATCTGTTCTTTAATATTAAGAGATTTTGGTTTAATATCTTTCATTACATTATTAAAATTTAACACTATTTCATCTTTATTTTCGTAAGTCACTTTTTGTTTAGATTTAATTAAATAAACAGAAAAATCACTTAAAAATGAATTAATAAAAGACATCCATTCTGCTATTAGCTCTGTAAAAGTTAAAGATTTAATATTTACATCAACTTTATAATCAATAACAGCTTTATATTCTTCTAATTTAAAGTAAGCTCTTAAAAAACTTGAAGCTCTGTTTTTAAGTTTATTTTTTAAATTTTTGTTATTTGAAATCTCTGCTAAAACCAAAAAATAACCCATATGATAAAGAGGAGTTAAAAATGAAACTTGATTTGAAGGGTGTTCTTCCCACGCTTTAAATATATCTTCTATGCTTGAAAACTTATCTGATTCTTTAATCTCTTTTTCTACCATCTCAAGGTCAAATTTTTGAGCTTCTGTATTAAAAAAACACGAACTTGATGACATATCAGTCATATTTTCTATAGAACGCTCAGAGAAGTATAATTCTTTCATTTTGTCAAAATAAGAAATTATATTAATTGAATTTCCATTATGAACTATCTCTGGCATATATCTTGTTGTACGTGATATAAGTGCAAATTTTTCTGCAGATTCTTTCATTACACTCTCTTTAAATTCAGATGATTTAAATAAAACTTTAGTGTTAATTTCTTGATGATTTTTTTTTGAATAAATTGTTTCCATTTTAATATTTCCTTAGTATTTATATTTGCTAATATATTTTTTGATTTTGTATTGTCACATAAATAGTCTTGATTCAGTATTTAACTATTTCTTTTTTAATTAAATGTCGCTTCTTTTTATTTTATGTATTATGTCTTCTCTTTTAAGTTTACTAACATAATTGTTTAATTTCATATGAATTATTTGAAGTATATTATCCAAATTCACTCCTTTATAGTCTCTGGATAGCAATAGAAGACTCTTTAGAGTACAAAAGATTGACTGAGTTGTTAATTTCATTATAAGTTCTCTTAGGTGCCTCAAACAAGGCTGATAGCTCAAGATAAAAAGGAATTAAAGGTGCCTAGCACCATTTACAGTTGTTTTATAAGCCAACAACGACTATGTTCTTTATTATAGTTTTTAATTTCACCGAATATTTCGTATCCTTGTTTTATATAAAAATCAGAAACTTGTTAACTAAAAATTGTCAGATGTGAATTTTTGGATCCATTTTCCATTGCAATAGTTTCTATTTTATTTAAGAGTTTTATTCCAAAGCCTTGTCCTCTTAAACTTTCTGAAACCCATAATGAATCAATCCAAAGCCAAGAAAAGTTATCATAATTACCTTGTACTCCACCCATAATTTCATCATTTTCATTATATTACAAAAATACTAGCTCATGGCGACCAGTATCACCAACTTATGATTGTGTAAAGTTTTCAATACCATCCCAAAGAGTATTTTGTTCTTTATCTGATAGTTTATCTTTATGAATTATTCTAAGTTCCAATTAATATCCTTTATGCTTTTTGACTTTATATTATTATACTCATCGATATTAAATAAAATAGTCAAATATAATAAGCGTATAACGTTTGACTTCATGGACGCTCTGCCTTCGTCTGCTAGTTGTTGTTATGTTTTTCATACCTATTACTATCTTCTTTATAGACTTTCATATTATCTCGTTTACCAATAGCGATTATATGTATAATAATTTCATTTTCTATTATTTCATAAACTATTCTATATCTTTTATTATCAAAATAAACTTTTTTTAGACCTGTTAAATTCAAGTTGTTTTTATTCCCTAAATTCTTACCTATTTCTGGATTGTGAATTATTTGAGTAAGTTTTTTTACAAAAAGTTTTTTAACAGAATTATTTAATTTAGAAAGATCTTTTTCTGCTTCTTCATAGAACTTAAAATTATACATCCAGCATTAATCCATGTTTTTTNAAAACATCATTTCCATCNAGAAGTTTTTTATCAGNTTTTAAACGNTCNTGTACTTCTTGAAATATTTTCATATCTTCAAGTAAGTCCANTGCTTCTGACATACGTTCATACTCTTCTACTGATAGGATAACTGCATTTAATTTATTGTTTTTAAGTACTCCAATTTTGTCAACTATTCCATTTTTAACTTTAGAGATATATTCTCCAAATTGTTTTGATATTTCAGTTGCAGAAACTAGTTCATTTTTAGTGTAGGCTACCATGTTATTATCCTTTTAATTATACGGATAATTATAACATTTTTTTAGATATTTGTAAATATTATAAGTGAACATAACTTAATTTGAATAAATTATAAAAGATATTCATTTAATTAAATATATATCATAAGTATGAATAAAATTAATTGGACTTCTTAATACTGGTATATGCATAAACATTATTTTCAATTATTTGATTGTTAAAATCAAAATTAATCTTTCCAATATTCTTAAAGCCTAAATGTTTGTAAAAATTATTTGATTTATTTTCTACCCAAGTATACAACCAAAATTTAGGTCCATATCTAGATTCTACCTCTGCAAGTAACTTACGTCCAATCCCTTGAGCTTTAAATCTTTTATCTACATATAATTTCTCAATTTCAAAACCATTGTCATCGCATTCAAAGTGTGAGTCAAAATTAATAAGTACAAAAGCTTTAAGAACTTTATTACTCTCACAAACAAGCAAACGATTATTAGAATTATTTAAAATATTTAAAAAAGAAACTTCAGTAAAATTTGTAATTACATAGCTTGAATACTCTGTTCGAATTCCTTCAATAGCATATGTATCAAGCCAGACTTCTAAAGATAAAACTGCTAAATTAATGCAATCTTCTTTAACTGCTTTTCTTATCATTAAATTTCCTTTGCAATATAACGTTTGACTTCAGCGACGCTCTGCGTTCGCTGCTAAAACTTGTTAGTCTTTAACTAAAGATATGATTAGAAATTAGTATTTTCTAATTCTATCTTTTAAATTTACTTTTGTATTAAATGTATATTTTAATCCAAAAATATATGATTTGTTAACTTTATTATAACTTGTTGATAGTGTTACCAAATTATCCAATATTTTCAATTGATATGAAATACTTAAGTTTGCTTTGTATGATGTATTTGAATTTTTACCTGTCGAAATTCTTAAATTATTATTTATATAATAAGCCATATTCATATTCGTGTTATAACTTGTTGAGCTACTTGTACCTTTACCATCATAACTATTGTATGTATCATATGTAATTTTTGATTGAGAGTGATGAACTAAAAAGTCAAAATCTTTAAAATAATATGTTGCATTAATGCTTAATTGTTTACTTTTAGAATTTAATGAAAAAAATTCTGAATCAAAATTAGTAAATATATATTGATAAGCTGTTTCAATTTTTCCTATTGAACTATCTCTAAAGATTAAACGTATTCCAGCAGACTTATTGTCACTATCTGAATAGTTATTTTTACCATAAAATTTAGAAAACTCTGTATTCAATCCAATTCCTACATAATTAATTACCGGTATTCGCACGCTTCCTCTAACATTTATCCTTTCTCCACTATTAGAAGTATTATAATTTGATGACATATCATAATTTAATTTTTCAATTGCTGGTTTATTTGCAAATAATACGATTGGTAATATTACCGTTGCTATTAATATTTTTTTGTTCATTTTATTCCTATTTTGTTTAAATATTGGAGACTAACGTTTAACTTGAAGGACAAGTTAACTAACGACTTGACACTTTGGTCTTTTACTTTTATCTATTCAATACTTAAAAACGTGAGTTAGCTGTAGTTTTAACTTGTTCTGCTTCCAAGGAGACTGTAAAAGAACTCAATCTCAATTAATTAATTAAAATATTCTACAATAAACATACTAAAAACAAGCATCTTAAAACCACTAAAATAGTATAATACCTATCTATAAAATGCTTATTATGGGTATATATAAACAAGGGTTAGTGTGAGCTCAACAATTAATATTTCCACATTAGTTGATTTTAATAATATAGTTAGAGCAGTAGATTCTTATGTCGAGATATTAAATATCAAAGATTTAAACATTAAAACTAAAAGAAGTCTTATTGCAGATGGACAGCCAGCTTTTCATCCAAAGCTATTATTAAAGATTTATATCTATGGATATTTAAATAAAATAAGAAGAAGCAGCAGGAAATTAGAAACTGAAATAAAAAGAAATATTGAGTTAATGTGGCTAATACAAGGTTTAACTCCTAGTTATAAAACAATTGCTAACTTTAGAAAAGATGAGAGACGGTAAGCTTATGACTTAAGGTCATAAGGAAACGGAAAGAACAAAAGCCTTACAACAAATCTTCAAAGAATTCTCAATTTTATTAAAAGATTTAAAACTAATTATAAATGAACTCATTGGTGTTGATGGAGCTTTTTTAAGAGCTAATGCTAGTAAGAATACTTTAATTATGAGAAGAACATCTAAGAATGAATTATATAAAATTAACAAAGATATATGGAGCTTTTATATACTTTAGATAAAGAAGATAAAAATAATTCTAATATTAAAATATCTGCTGATTATGTTAAATATCTAGAAGAAAAAAGAGATCAAAGAAATAATAGAAGGTTAGATGTATATAGATTATCAAGTCTAACTTGTAAATCATGTCCACTAAAATCATCTTNTCTTTCTGATAAAACACATTATAAACAAATNTATAGATNGNAATTTGAATCAATCATAGATAAGTATGCTGCNAAAATGAAAACTAAGAAAGCAAGAGATATTGTTAAAAAAAGACTAGCTCAACAAGCGTTTGTGCAATAAATCTACTAAATAGATTTATGTAGGATCAATAGTTGATCATCCATTTTGAACTATAAAAAGAACTTTAGGATGGGATCATTTTTTAGTCAGAACTAAAGTAAAAGTTCTAGGAGAAAATTCTTTAATTATGTTTACCTATAATTTTAGAAGACTTTTAAATCTAATAGGGATAGTTCTGTTCAAAAAACTGTGTATAGCCATTAAAAACAAAGATTTAACCCAAATNAGACAAGATATAGAAGAATATATCTTGCTGTTTGNAGTTTATATATCGTATTTTAGAAAATCTATTTTTTATTTTCAGATTTCTTATAAAAAGTTGAGATTTTTATAAAATAATCTTGAAATTGACTGTGAAATTGGTTTAATTTAGACTAAATTCACAGTCTGTAGGATTTGTTATATCTTTAATTACCTAGTTGTGATAATTCTTTAATAAGTGTTTTTGATATTAACGCAATATCTTGTGGTTCGTCTTCTGCATCCCATTTAAAAATTGAAATTTCGGCATTGACTGCAATATCTTTAAATGTACCATATTTAGTAGTACTTTTAGGAATAGTAAAGTCTGCTAATAATGTATTTTCTAAATTATAAACTTTTACAGTATAGAAGAACTCAGGCTTATTTAATGCATTTCCTCCATAATTATATGTTCTTGTATAATTCATATTTATGCTTATTTGAAAACTTTTATTATCACCTATCAATGATTGTTCTTTTAATTCTTTATTTAAAAAAGATACAAAAGATTTTTTTAATTCATCTTCATTTTTAAATGTTTTATTTTCTAAATTTCTACCAGTACCATGGCTTAATTTTAGTGAAATATCTTTAATAACATATTTTGAACTTTCTTGTTTAATTGGTGTTGGCTCAACTTTGTAATTATACATCGAACTTCCACAACCTGTAATACCTAATGCTACTATAATAGATAGTAGACTTAATCCTAATTTCTTCATGAAATTGCTCCTTTAATTTTTAGACTATAAAACTAGCCATATCAAAAATTACAAATTATTCTATAATCTTTGATATAACGTTTAACTTCAGCGACGCTTTGCGTTCGCTGCTAGAATTTGTTATATTTTTATTTATTCTTTAATAATTTGGTATCGTGTACCCGTTATTTGTGTTAAATTCAAATCATATACATCGACTCTATTATTTTAGTTTTTCAATTATTCTTCTATGAAAAAGATTGTTTTTGGTTAAAGTAGCAGGTGGTTTTCCTGTCTGATCACTTATTACTAAATCTTTTATAATCGTAATGGATCTTTTTATTATCGAATTAATCATATTTTCATCAATAATAGGTTCATGTTCTTTATTTGGATGCTCTTTTCTAATAATTAATGAACAAGCAGTTAAAATAAATAGATCTCCAGTATTCATAAAAAGGTAATCATTTATTTCACTTTCACCTATTCCCATAAAATTTAAGAATTCTTGTTTTTCATTATTTCTTCTATACTGTCTATAGTTTGTGATTTTATTTGTCACTAATTTGTAGATGGCATATGAATAGCTAACTTTTTCGGAATTTAAGTTTTTAAATATTTTTTCTAAATTGGTTTTAATATTAAAGAGCTTTGCTTTGTTCAATTTTGCTATATTTCCTAAGTTTTCATAAAAAGTAGCATAAACCTGTATAGCCAATTCAAGATTAATAACTTTGGAATCACCCTTACCCAGTTTGAGTTCTCTATCTTTTTTACTTAGAGATTTTTTTAATAGGGATAATTGATTGGCTTGTCTTTCTAAAAAATAACCTTTTAATGTTAATTCATCTTGAAGGTTAAGTATAATTGGAAGATTTGAAATTAAATAACTGTCTTTAATTTCAGTTTGTGAATTTAAATAGATAGATACATTTTGTCTTATAAGAGGGTCTATTATCTCTATTATTTTTACGAGTACAGTTCCTTCAAGAGTATTATTATTTTGATTCTTTGCCTCTAGAAGACTATTCATTGTTTGACAACCATTAACAACTTTTGGATTCTCAATTCTAACTTTTTTTAAAGAGTCATTATTTCGAACTCTTGTTGAAAGCATAACAATTCCATTATTATAAAGGTGGAAATTATCAAAGTCATTTTTTGCAGAAGAAATAATACCTTTGTTGTAGTTACTATTTGAACCGTGAAACAATCTTACATTTTCATCAAATATTACATCATTATGATTTTTACATATATCTGCAATTTCATCAAGTTTTACATATATTGAATAGCATTGAGCATTATCTGTAGACATAAAGCCTGTTCCAGATGCAATTTGATTTAAAGTTATTTCAAAATCTTTTGTTTTTCTTTTAGAAACATAATTTCTATTAGTTATTTTAATACTATCATAGACTTCAAATTCGATTTCATTTCCTGTACTTTGGATTAATTTGAATTCTCTTTCTAAAACTTCTTTTGCGTGATAACCTAAACCTTTTGAAAAGGTCACGAAAATTAATTTATAGTTAAATATTTCGGATTCAGTAATTTCATTAATCTTATTTGTAAGGTTCACATTAGTTCTTTCTGGAATAATTCCACTAGAACATATTTTATAACCATTTAAGAAATTTGAAATCTCATTCTGTCCTACTTCATTTTCTATATTATTTTCTTTAGTTGGTAGTTTAAATTGATATAATTCTATTACATCTTCATCATTATTGATATTAATTGCATCAATTCCCCAATCATCATAATCGTCAGTAATTAATTCACCTATTCTTTGTTCATCAATATTTAGAATATTTGAAAAAAACCAATGTGCGAATCCAATACTATCTCTGTCATAATCATTTTCTACTTTTATGGTTGGAATTTCTTCCCATATTCTTTTATAACTAGCATTGATAAGGCCTTTATAGCCTCCTAATTCACTAATATTATTTTCTTCTGTCATTTTATTCCTATTTTTATAATTTTCCGAGGATATTCGATGTTTTAATACAATATGTTACACCCAATACACTTTACTGTATACATTTGCAAATATAACGTCGGTATTGAGGAACAAAGTAAGTAACGGCCAACTCCCATTAAATTGTAAGCATCTCTTGCGAACAATTTAACCTAAAAGTTTTCTCATCTATTACTTCGTTTGCCTCCTATTTCTTGTTATCTGTGGAACTTCAATTATAAATTGAATTTCCTGCTGTCTAAATCTAAAAAACTTCACTTTGATATGAATCTAGTAAAAGTATTATAATTGTTGATGTCAAAGACATCAACAATCAATAAATTTTGCTTATTTCATAATCACTATAAAAATCTAACATTTAGCATAGGCAGATAACGTCGGTATTGAGGAACAAGGTAAGTAACAGTCAACTCCCTTAAATTGTATTTATCTCTTGCAAAGATTAAAACCTAAAAGTTTCTCGATTATTACCTTGTTTCTCTCCAATATTTTGTTGTACTTATTTTTGATAATATAAACTATGATTAATATTTAAATTTTCCTCATCAATATAACCAATTAAATTGTTATTTATTTTTTTAACTTTATAGCATGGTTTATTATTTTTACATATCTTTTTTTTTAATATTTTTAATATATCTCCTGAGTGGACAGTGAAAATAACTTTACCATGTTTGTATACTTCATCATTTGATAATATTCTTATCATATTGACATCATTATTAAATTGTTTTAATCTTTTTAATCTTTTTTTAGTTATTACAATTGCTTTGGCTTTAATATAATAAATATAGCCATTCCATTTTTCAGTAATGATATTTAATGAAATGTAATTACTTGTGTACTGATTTGTTTCGGAAGTAATAGTCTTTTTAATATTATCAATATCTTGTTCTTTTTTAATATTGAAAGTACTTTCAATATATATACCATCTTCTGCACTAACTAATTTTTTTAATTCTATAATTGCTTTCGCTTTAGCAGTTTTTTTACTATCATCTTCCCCTGCGATATATGAATATTCCTTGATATATATTCTTTCTGCTAATAATGAAGAAAATAATCCTAATATTAAGATTATTTTTATTGATAAATTTATAATATTGAATCCTCCTTATAGAGTACAACTATTTATTAGTCGCACATAGTATACTAATAAGCCTTAATAATAACTATTATAATACACTTTAAATGTTAGATTCATACTTTATATAAAGACCTAAACTAAGGGATTTAATAAAAAAGTTTCAGAAAAATTATATATATTTAATAAAATAAATAATATTTATGACTAAATAAATGTTACTTTAAAGTCTATTTACCTAGGTAAATCATACATAATGTACTAATAACAATCAATTTCTGGTTTAATCTAACAAAATGTTAGTTTACGAAAGAAAAACATATAGAATAGATTTAAACAATATTTCTATTCTTATCTCATAAAATATGATTAACATATTATATTCACATTAATAATTTTATGATAACTATTTTATTATTTTAATATTTAAAATACACTATTAATATTGATTTTAGTTATTAAAATTATCGTTAGATTAAGTATTGTTTGATAAAATCATTTTTAATTTAAAATTAAGGAAAAAAATGAATTTAAAAAAGATCAATACCAAAGTACATTACTGGGGTTCGTCTATAATAATTATTCCATTTCTAATTGTATTAATTAGTGGAATATTTTTACAGGTTAAAAAAGAGTTTTCATGGATTCAACCAAAAACAGTTAAAACAAAATATAGAGATTTAACTCTAAGTTTTGATCAAATTTTAAAAGCGGCTATGAGTGTTGAAGAAGTGGGAATAAAATCTTGGAAAGATATTAAATTACTTGATGTTAGACCAGGTAAAGGAATAACTAAAATTAGAGCTAAAAGTTCTTGGGAAATACAAATTCATAATGAAACAGGTGAAGTATTAGCTGTTAATTATAGAAGATCAGATTTCTTCGAATCATTACATGATGGATCATGGTTTCACGATAGTGCTAAACTTGGTATTTTTCTACCATCTGCTATTATAATGTTAATAATGTCATTAACAGGTTTATATTTATTCTTAAAAATGTTACCAGCAAAATTAGGAAGAAAAAAGAAAAAAGAAAAAAAAGAAAAAGAAAAGATTGCAGCATAGTTTGAAGAGTTATCTTATGATAAATCATAAGATAACTTAAGTATTAAAATACTTAGATTACTACTTTTGTAGTTTTTCTAAGATTTTAATTAAATAGTTTGCAGAATTAACTGCTGATGTTTTTAAGAATGCATCAAAATCAAATCCAGCATCCATATCAGCTGTATCAGAAATTGCACGAAGTACAAAACAAGGTACGTTTAAAGCATCACAAACTACTGCTACTGATGCTCCTTCCATTTCAAGTGCATCAGCTTTAAAAGTTGATTCAATGAAGTTCTTCTGTTCAGCTTTATATACAAACTGATCTCCAGTTGCAATAGTACCTTCAATAACTTTTAAATTATTTTCAATTGCAACAACTTTTGCAATTTCTCTTAATTCTTTTGAAGTTTCAACAAATACTGCTCCACCTGGAACAAATCCTGCAGGGTGTCCAAATGCTGTAATATCTAAATCATGCTGACATAATTTATCTGCAATAATTAAATCTCCAATTTTTAAATCAGGATTAATTCCACCTGCAACACCTGAAAATAATAAAGTATCGCATCCAAACTTTTGGATCATTGTTGAAGCTGTTAAAGTAGCAAATACTTTACCAATTTTTGAATAAGCAATAACAATATCTAAACCATTATGATTTACTTCATAATATGTGTTATTTGCATAATCTACTTTGTTTACATTATCGAAGTGAGCTAATAAAGGTTCAATCTCTTCTTCCATAGCCCCCATAATTGCTAATTTAGTCATTTAATTCTCCTAGTGTTATTTCTAATGATGCAAAATCACTTACATTAAATGTAGGTACAGATTTAACAATTTTTCTATTTAAGCCTTTAAGTACAGCCCCATTTCCAAATTCAATAAAACAATCAATTTTTGAAGCATTAGCTGCAATTGAATGTTTATATTTAACAGGTGAAGTTAATTGTGCTGCCAATAATTTAATAGCTTCTTCTTTTGAAGTATAAGCCTCTGCACTTACATTTGAAATTAAATCATATGCAAAATCATTTGAAATAAATTTATCTAAATATGGTTTTAAATTTACAACTGCTGGTTCTAAAATTTCACAGTGAGATGCTACAGACATATCTAAAACAATAGCTCTTTTAGCACCTTTTTCTTTAAAGAAATCAACTAAAGATTCTAAGTCTGCTTTAATACCAGCTACAACAATTTGACCATCCATATTATAATTAGCTGCCCAGATCTTTTTGCCCTGCTCTCTTAAACTTTCACATAAAGTTTCAACAGTTTCATCGTCTAGTCCAACTAAAGCCATCATACCAGCTCCTGCACCAGCACAAGCTTGAGTCATAAATAATCCTCTTTTATGAACTAATTCAATTGCATCTAAATAATCAATAGCACCTGTTGATACTAATGCTGAAAACTCACCTAAAGAATGACCTAAAACAAATTCCGCTTTAATATCACATTTACTTTTAAATATTGCATTAGCAATACAAGAAACTAATAAAATAGCTGGTTGTGTAAATTCTGTTTTACTTAAGTTTTCATTTTCAGTAAATAAAAGTTCTTCAAAATTAATGTTTAATCTCTCAGATGCTTTTGTTATCATTTCTTTTGCAATATCACTATTGTCAAAAAAGTCTTTTCCCATTCCAATTTTTTGAGAACCTTGTCCTGGAAAAATAAATGCTACTTTTTTCATTTAATACCTTTAATATTATTTATAATCTTTTATAATTCTTTTTTAAAAATATAATTATATCCTTAAAAAAGTGTTATATAAATAAAATGGCCAAAAGCTAAAGCTTTTGACCATTTTGAGGTTTTGTGTTAGTCTATAATCTAGTTATAGAAAAGTGTTTTGACAACCTGTCAACTATACTAACAACCACAACCACCTTGAGAAGGTGCAGAAGAATCAGTTGTAGTTGATCCGCCTCCACCGCCACAACAACCACCACCAGCTGCTGCCATACCACCAACTACACCAGTTTGTAGTTCTTCTTCAGTTGCTTCTCTAATAGCTAAAACTGAAACTGAAAACATTAAAGTTTTTCCAGCCATTGGGTGATTATAATCAATGATTACTTCTTCTTCAGTGAAAGATTTAACAGTAACTTGTACAGTTTCACCTTGTTCACCAGTTCCGTATAAACTCATACCTTCAGCGATTTCAATTCCTGCGAATTGCTCTCTTGGTAAAGTTTGGATAGCTTCTTCTTTGATTTCTCCGTATGCGTCAACTGCTTGTACTAATACATCAGCTTCGTCGTTTACGTTCATATCTTTAACTTTTGATTCTAATCCTGGAATAATTTGACCTTTTCCAACAATAAATTCAAGTGGTGCAGCACCAACATTTGTATCTAATTGTTCATTTGAATTTGCATCTTTTAATGTATATTCAATACTAATAACTTTTGACATTAAGTCCCCTTTATTTAATTTATAGTCGATAGATTTTTATAAGCTTGTTTTGCTTCGTTTGATTCAGGATAAACATCAATTAATGTACTATAAAAATTGCTAGCATTATCTAAGTCGTTTATTTTCTCAAATGAAATAGCACTATGTAAAAGTAATTTTGGCATATATGATGCTTTATCATATAAGTTAGCCGAAATTTTAAAATGTCGAATTGCATCGTCAAATTTCTTTCTATAATACCAAATTTCACCGAGATAAAAGTTATTCTCTGCTGGTTTATAATTAACGCTAATTAATTTTTCAAACATAGGAATAGCTTTTGTGAAACGATCTCTTTTAAATAAAGCTTTAGCTTCTATCATCAGTGCATTTTTATCATTTATTATTGGAGATTTCGCTTTAATTGGAGTATTAGTTTTTTTACCTAAACTTCGTTTAAAAGCATTAAACTCTTTAACAGTGATAAATTGACTCATGTTTTTCTTGAATTCTTTCTCTGAAATGTATCTTGCATTAATTTTATTAACTAACCTAGTTAACTTTTTAATAGCAAGTTTTAACGCATCAAGATTTTTTTTGTTTTCTATAGATATTTCTTCTTGCATAAGTAAAATTTGATTTGATACATTTTTTACATCTGCTATATCTTTTTTATTAGCTTCTACATCTAAAATTAAATTATTAAGTTTAATAACAGTCTTATTTAATTTAGCAGAATCACCTTCATATATTGATTCTAAACCATCAAGCCTTTGATTTACAGAAGATACAGTAGATCTAACATCTTTAACTTTTGAATCAATTGAACCAAGTTCTTTTTTGTTCTTTAAGATGTTTTTTTCGGTATTAGTTAATCCATATGGATTAGGTGAGTTTAAATTACCAGCCCCGAAAACTGATACTTGATCAGCTTTACAAAGGTTAGCTAGTAATAAAATATATAATAATTTTTTTTGCATTAATTATGGAAGAAGTTTGTATTCAACTCTTCTGTTTTGTTTCCAACAAGCTGAATTTTTAGCAGTACAAACTGGGTTAGACTCACCAAAACTTACTAAAGAAATAGTATCAGCATCAACACCATCAGCAACTAAAGCGTCTTTTGTAGCTTTTGCTCGTTTTAAACCTAAAGCATAATTATATTCGTCAGTTCCCCATTCATCTGAGTTACCTTCTAATTTAACTTTAGCTTGACCGTTAAATAAAGTGATTTTATCAGCATTCATTTTAGCAGCTTCTCTATCACTACCTTTTAAGTTATATTTGTCAAATGCAAAATATACTGTATCTAAAAGAGTATTTGAAATCTTATTAGCAAGTGCATCAGCAGCTGATTGTGCATCAGACATAGATTCTGAAGCATCAGATTCCATTGCATTTAAAGTACTTTCAGACTTATCTTCCATAGCCATTTTTTCATCTTGCACTGCATTATTTACAGAAACATTATCGTTCATATTAACTTCTTTATCAGCACAACCTGTGAATAATAGCATTGAAGCTAAAAATGAGTACGCTAAAAACTTTTTCATAATTTTAATCCTTATTTTAATTTAACAAATTCTACAAAAATAATACTTAATAAATGATTATTTTTTTCTACCAATCAATAGATTGTATTCTACCCTCAAATAATGGAAACAAAAACATCTTGTTATAATTTAATCTAATTATTCCTAAAGAACTTTTATTATCAGTATTTTTTATAAATAATATTGATTCCCCATCTTTTGAAAACTTAGGAAATTGATTAACTCCAGATGATGTTAATTTTTTGATTGCATCACTTGTTGTTGAAATTAAATATAAATTAAAACTCTTTTTATCAAACTCTGATTCTTTATCTCTACTTGTATAAACAATTCTATTTTTAAATGTACTCACAGATGAGTTATTAGTACCGTGGTAAACAAGTTTTTCAATTCCCCTACCATTTATACTTTTTGAGAAAATATTAGGTCTTGATAGTCTATCAGATACAAATACTATTTTTTTATCATTATCAATAAAATGAGCTCCAACATCAATACCTTTGTATCTTGTGACTCTAGTTTGTTTATTTGTTTTTAAATCAAGTAAATATACATCAGGTTGTCCATAAGGAGCGGCTGTTATTAATAATTTACTTCCATCAGCACTTACATCAGAAACAACTACCATACCATCACTTTGAAGTATTTTTTTCTTTTTATTATTATATATATTAACTTTATAAACTGTAGGAACAGAATTTACATATTTTGTATAATAAAAACTATCTTGTTTTTTATTTGACCATTTAGGAAAAATATTTAAACCACCACTTACAATTATCTTTTTATATGTTAATGTATAATCAGATATATAAATATTACTTGATTGTTTTCTTTTATATACAGAATAAATAACAAACTTATCCATCCATTTAATTGAAGGAGCATTCATATAAGAGTTTACTGCAATTGATATTCTGTGAGCTAAAAATGGATATCTATTCATATTTGAAGTAGATATCTTTTTATCTAAAACAAGTTTTTTATCATTTACATCATAAACTTTAACAAACATTTTTAATCCATTAAAAACACTAGCATCAAAATTTATATTTAAAAATAAATCGACATTTTTTCTTCCTAGGTAAACATAATCAGCATTTTTTTCAATTTCTACTTTATATGTATCTTCAATTATATTAAAGTGTCCAGAAATATTAAGGTCTTTTTCTATCATAGATCTTACTTTTTCTAAAACAACTCTATTAACTCCTTCTAAAGAAGAAGATATTAGTATTTTTGGTTTTGTATTCGACTTTTTAACTATTTCCATACTTACATCAGCTGCAAATATAGTTGTTAATGTAAATAATAATGTTAAAATTATTCTTTTCATTTATTTCCTTTTAATTATTTGATGTTCCAAATATAAGTTTTATATCTGTTCTAGACCCTTTTGTATAAGAAGGATAAGTAATTAATCTTTGTTCTTCTAAAAATTCTTTTAATGAAGCATCAAAAATATCATTTCCAGACCGTGAAAGTATTCTATATGATAATTCACCATTACTAGTTATTGTAATAATAACTTTTGCAGATAATTCATCAAAAGTTCTAACATTATTCCATCTTTGAGTTAACAGTTCGTTTATTTTTGAATAATATGGATCTTTCTCATATTTTGTATCCATTGATACACTTTGTTTTGATTTAACTGTAATATCATCTAAAATATTAGATACTTTTAATGAAGAAGTTTTTCTCTCTTTTTCAAATTTTGACTTATTCCTAGAAGCAACAGAAGATGTTTTTAGATTATTAACTACTTCTTTTTTTATCTTTTTCGCTTTTGTTTTTACATTTGAAAATAAAGTTTTAACGCTTGCAGTTTTTATTGTACTTACAGACTTAGATTTTTTAACATAAGTTTCTTCAACTTTTTTTACAGCTTTAGATTTTTGAGTTCTTCTTACTTTTATTTTAGGATCAATAATAATTTCTAATTCTAAAACAGTATTTTTTTTAAATGCAGATATTTTTTTTATTTTACTTTTATCTAAATACAATAAAAGCAAAAGTATACAGGTGATGTAAAATAATAAAGCTAAAAAACCAGAAAGAAAATAAGAATCATCTTTCGTGTCTAAATGTAAAGTATTCATTTTACCCATCTGT
The DNA here is from genome assembly GCA_013215985.1 of Campylobacteraceae bacterium. Classification (GTDB taxonomy): domain Bacteria; phylum Campylobacterota; class Campylobacteria; order Campylobacterales; family Arcobacteraceae; genus NORP36. Next base: position 16,330 of record JABSOL010000001.1, on the reverse strand, counting down.
AATTAATGCAACTTTTGTAAAACCAGCTTCTTTTACTGATTTTAATATAAAAATTACATCATTATATATTAAAGTTTTATCAGCTCTTATATGAACTGAGGTATTTTTATTTTTATTTTGTGAATAAAGCATAAAACTATCTGGAAAATTTTCTATTGTATATTTATTTTTATTAATTCTTACAAATCTTTCTTTTGTAACAATAATATTAATTTTTTTGCTATCTTGAACTTGTTTTGATTTACTACCACGAGGTAGGTTTACACTTTCTTCAAATTCTATAACAGGAGCAGTAACCATTAAAATGGCTAATAGTACTAACATAATATCAACTAAAGGGGTAACATTTAGTTCTGGTTTTTGATTAAAATCATACATTGTTACCCTTTAGCTACTAAAATATCACATTGTGCAGTTAAATAAACATTAAGCTCATATACACGTCTTACCATAATTTGGTGAAAAGTATAAGCAAATACAGCTACAAAAATACCAGCAGCAGTTGCAACTAAAGCTTCAGAAATTGCAGGAGCAATAACAGAGAAAGCTACTTTAGCTTGAGATGAAAACATTGCAAATGATTCTAAAATACCTACAACAGTACCAAATAAACCAATAAATGGAGAAGTAGAAGATATAATTGACAACCAAGAAATTCCTTTTGAGGCATCTCTAATAATTGAAATTTCACAAGCATGTAAAATTGGTTTTGAGTTTGAGATATTATTTGTACATTTCATTAAAGCAGACAAAGGACTCATAATTGAATCTCTTGAAGTTAGTGATTCTAATGATCTTTTTTCATTTGAAACCATTTCGCTTACTTTTATATATCTGTAAATAAATATCCAAAATACAAGGACTAAATAAATAGACAGCAGGGCAAATACGAGAATCGTAATTGCACTACTGTTACTAAAATAATTAAAAATAGTATCAATCATTTGCGATTATGCGAATGAATTGATTTTTGCTTCAACAGCAGCGATTGAAATATTAGCGTCAGACACAGAATTAACTAATGCTTTTGCTTTTTCAATTGCTTTTGCAGCTGAAGAATCTTCACCATGTGTTAAAGAAACTGCACCGTCAACTAAAACGTCAACAGCAGATTCAGAAACCTTAACATGGCCCCAGTTAATAGCAACTGCTTCAGTGCCATTTTCTTTTTCAATCATAATTACACCTACAGTTAAAGAAGAAACTAAAGACGCATGACCTGGTAAAACACCGAACTCTCCCTCTTTTCCAGGAAGAGTCACTGTTTTAACGTCATCGTTAAAGATTTCTCCATTAGGTGCAACAATTGATAATCTAATTGTATTCATATTGTTACCTTAATGGTTATTTCATACCCTCAGCTTTAGCAACTGCTTCTTCCATAGAACCAACCATGTAGAATGCAGCTTCAGGAAGATCATCATATTTACCTTCTAAAATTCCCTTAAAGCCAGCGATAGTGTCTTTTAACTCAACATATTTACCAGGAGCACCTGTAAATACTTCTGCAACGAAGAATGGTTGAGATAAGAATCTTTCGATTTTTCTAGCTCTTGTAACTACCATTTTATCTTCTTCAGATAATTCGTCCATACCAAGAATTGCAATAATATCTTGTAAATCTTTATACTTTTGAAGAACTGATTGAACAGCTCTTGCAGTATCATAATGTTCTTGACCTAAAACATCTGCAGAAAGAATTCTTGAAGATGAATCTAGAGGATCAACTGCTGGGTAAATACCTTTTTCAGCAATTTTTCTATTAAGAACAGTAGTAGCATCTAAGTGAGCAAAAACAGAAGCAGGAGCTGGATCTGTTAAGTCATCCGCAGGTACATATACAGCTTGTACAGATGTAATTGAACCTTTGTTAGTAGATGTAATTCTTTCTTGTAATTTACCCATTTCTGAAGCAAGTGTTGGTTGGTAACCAACAGCAGAAGGAATTCTTCCTAATAATGCAGACATTTCAGAACCTGATTGTGCAAATCTAAAAATATTATCAATAAACATTAATACATCTAGACCTTTTTCATCTCTAAAATACTCAGCCATAGTAAGACCTGTTAAGGCAATTCTATTTCTAGCACCTGGAGGCTCAGACATTTGACCGTAGCACAGTGCAACTTTATTTAAAACGTTAGAATCTTTCATTTCGTAATAAAGGTCATTTCCTTCTCTAGTTCTTTCACCAACACCAGCGAATACAGAGTATCCTGAATGTTTGAATGCAACATTATGAATTAATTCCATAATAATTACAGTTTTACCAACACCAGCACCACCAAATAGTCCTACTTTTCCACCTTTAGAATAAGGAGCAAGTAAATCAACTACTTTAATACCAGTTTCGAACATTTCAGTTTTCGTAGATTGCTCTTCGAATTCTGGTGGATCTCTATGGATTGACCAAGTTGGAGTTCCTTCAGGTACTGGACCAGCACCATCAACAGGCTCACCAATAACATTAAAGATTCTTCCTAAAACTGCGTCACCAACAGGAACCTTAATAGGTCCTCCACTAGCAATACATTCTTGACCTCTAGTTAGACCTTCAGTCATGTCCATAGCAATTGTTCTAACTCTACTGTCACCAATGTGAGCAGCAACTTCTAGAACTAATCTATCTTGAGTTTTATCAGCAAGTGTAACTTCAATTGCTTCATTTATTTCTGGTAGGTAGCCGTCAAATTCAACATCAACAACTGGTCCCATTACCTGAATAATTTTACCTTTCATACGTACAGCTCCTTTATATTATTTCAACGATTCAACACCAGAGATAATTTCAATCAACTCTGTTGTAATCGCCGCTTGTCTCGCTTTATTATATTCAATAGTTAAAGCATCAACTTTTTCTTTTGCATTTTTTGTAGCTGCATCCATTGCTTGCATTCGCGAAGAATGTTCAGCAGCTAAAGAATCAATTAAAGAGTAATACATATTGAAATCAATATATTTACCAGTTAATTCATTTAATACTTCTTCATCATCATCTGGCTCAATTTCTAACATAGAAGTAGAATCTTCATTCACTTCAACATCATCTAAAGAAATAGGTAATAATTCTTTTATTTTTAATTCTTGAGTTAACATATTTTTAAATCCGTTATAAATTAATACAACTTTATCTGTTTTCCCAGAAGTAAAATCTTCTACTACATCTTGAATAAATGAAGCAGCTTTATCATAATCTGGCGCAGCAGAAAGAGTAGATATTTTTTGTAATAAATCGATTTTTTGGAAAGTAAAGTAATCAACGCCTTTTCTTCCAGAAACTCTAAGTCTTACAGTAACACCCTTAGCTTTATACTCAGCCATCATTTTGATAACAGTTTTAATCGTAACCATATTAAAACCACCACAAAGACCTTTATCAGCAGTAACAAAAACGATATCTACTGTTTTAGGATTATCATTTTGAAGGAAAGCTTTAGCAGTATTTCCTCCATCTTGAACTTTGTTAACTCTATTTGCGATTTCACTTAATACTTCGTTAATCTTTTTAGAATAAGCTTTCGCTTGATCAGACAATTGTCTAGTTCTAGTAAGTTTAGCAGAAGAAACAAGTTTCATTGCATTAGTTGTTTTTTGAGTGTTTCTAACACTTCCAATTTTTGTTTTTATATCTTTTAAGTTAGCCATAGACTATCCTTATTTTGCACTAAATATAGTATTAAACTCTTCTAATGCAGCTTTTAATGTATTTTCAGTATCAGAATCTAATTTTTTCTTAGACTTAATATCTTCTAAAATATTTGGATATTTTTGCTCAATAAATGGGTGTAATTCAGATTCATATCTTACTACATCAGCAACAGGAATTTCATTTAAGAAACCTCTAGTACCAGCATAAAGAATACAAATTTGTTTTTCAATCACTAAAGGAGCATTAACACCTTGTTTAAGTACTTCAATCATTCTTTGACCTAATTCTAATTCTTTTCTTGTATTTTCATCAAGATCAGAAGCGAATTGAGCGAATGCTTCAAGTTCTCTAAATTGTGCAAGAGTTAATTTTAAAGTACCAGCAACTTGTTTAGTAGCTTTAATTTGTGCAGCTCCACCAACTCTAGAAACAGATAAACCAATGTTAACTGCAGGTCTAATTCCTGAGTTAAATAAACTTGTTTCTAAGAATATTTGACCATCAGTAATAGAAATTACATTCGTAGGAATATAAGCAGCAACATCACCAGCTTGAGTTTCAATAATTGGTAAAGCAGTCATAGATCCACCACCTAATTCATCATTAAGTTTAGCAGCTCTTTCTAATAATCTTGAGTGAAGGTAAAATACATCCCCTGGGAATGCCTCTCGACCTGGAGGTCTTCGTAATAATAAAGACATTTCTCTATAAGCTACGGCATGTTTAGTTAAATCATCATAAACGATTAAAACGTGTTTACCATTATCTCTAAAGAATTCACCAATAGTTACAGCTGTATATGGAGATAAAAACTGTAAAGCAGCAGAATCAGAAGCAGATGCATTAACAACAATAGAATATTCCATTGCTCCAGCTTCTTCTAAAGTTCTTACAACAGTAGCCACTGTTGAAGCTTTTTGTCCAATTGCAACATAAATACAAATAACATCTTGATCATGTTGATTAAGAATTGTATCAATAGCAATTGTAGTTTTACCAGTTTGTCTATCACCAATAATAAGCTCTCTTTGACCTCTTCCGATTGGAACAAGTGCATCAATAGCTTTAATACCAGTTTGTAAAGGTTCATGAACTGATTTTCTAGCCATAATACCAGGTGCTTTTTCTTCAACTACTCTAGTTTCAGTTGCAGCAATAGTACCTTTACCATCAATTGGTTCACCAAGTGCATTTACAACTCGACCGATCATAGCATCTCCAACTGGAGTTTCTAAAATCTTACCAAGTCTTTTACACGAACTACCTTCTCTAAGTCCAGTTCCTTTACCAAGAACAACAATACCAACTGAAGACTCTTCTAAGTTAGAAGCAAGTCCTCTTTCGCCATTGTCAAACTCAACAATTTCTCCAGCCATAACATTTTTAAGTCCAGATACTTGAGCAATACCATCTGCATAAGAGATGATTTTACCAGTTTCATTAACGTCTACATTTAATTCAAAATTGTCAATTCGCTCTTTTATGATCGAAGAGATTTCATCTGCTTGAATCTTTGTACTCATTCACATTCTCCTTTATAAGTTCTATACTGCTTTTAAAATATGGTCAATAAGTTGTGATTTAAGTCTTGCTTTAGAAAAAGAAATTTCTAATCCAAGTCCTTCAATATCAACTTTAATACCATCATAATCACATACTTCTTGAGTTAATTTTAAATTAACATCAAATTTTTTACTAAATTTTTCTTCAATTGAAGTAATATATTCAGATGACAATTCACTATTAGTATATACAAGACCTTCATATTTATTTGAAATTAAAGCTACTTGAACTTTTAATTCTTCAACAATATAAGGAATAATATCTAATCTTTTATTTTCACCTAATACTTTAATTAAGTTTTTCGTTACAACACTAATATTTTCTATAAATGAAATAATTAAATCAGTTTTAGCTTCAGTTTTAACTTCAGTTGAAGAAATAATTGAAACAAATTTATCGCTTAAAAAAGCAGATGAAATTTCTTTTAATTCATTATAAACATTTGTTATAGAATCAGTATCTCTACCAATTAATAGTGCCTTAACATATCTTTTAGCTATTAAATCAACCATTACGCTACCTTCTTAATAACAAGATTTGCAAGTTCTTCTTCGCTCATTGAAAGAGAATCAGAATTTAATAATTCTTCAAGAATTTCACTAACGATTTCTTTTTTAGCTTTTCTAGTTTCTACTTCGATTTTAGAATCAAAGTTTTTCCCTAGATTTACAATTTCAGCATCAACAGCAGCAATAACTTTAGTTTTTACAGAGTTAATATCTTCTTTTGCATCTTCAACAATTTCAGCTGCTAATATTTTAGCATCGTCTAATTGTTTTTTTACTTCATCAAATTTAGCCTGAGAAGCATTTAATGTATCCTGAACTTTATCAAGTTCAGATTGAATTTCTAGTGTTCTTCCAGCAAAATATGCTTTAATTTTATCAGCAAGTAAATACCATAAAATAGCAGCAAATATCACAAAATTCACGGTTCTTTGAATAATATCAGTTTCTACCGCACCTTCGCTCGAAGCAAATAAAGCTAAAGGAGCAAAAGCTAATATAGATAATAATAATGTTTTTTTCACTTCTTCTCCTTATATCGATTTAAGCTTAGCTTGTACACGCTCAGTAAACTGAGGCATAGAAGAAAGTAAAGATTCTCGTAATGCAATTGTTTCAACAGATAATTCTTTTATAAAAGTACTATATTTAGTATCTATATCAGATTTAGCAGCTTCAAGTTTTGCATCTGCAGTTTCTTTAGCTTCATTAAAAGCTTGTTCTCTAATCATTGCCGCTTCTTTTTTAGCAGCAGCAATAACGTTATTCGCCTCAGCCAACATTCCATCTACGTCAGCAGAGTTTGATTTAGCGTTAAGTAAGTCAGATTTAATTGACTCCGCTCTATCATCCATATGCTTAAGTAAAGGTTTAAATAAATAAGTGTTTAACCCTAATAATATTAATAAAAATATCCCACCAGAGCTAAGCATCAATATTGGACTTATGTCTAACATTCATTCCTCCACAATTATAACAGTTTAGTTTGACTAAAACTGACCTATGGTATCTAAAAGAAGTGTAAAAAGAGTTTAAAGAAAGTAATAATTTACTGAATTTATAAAGTGTTGTTAAAGTACTGCGATATTTTATCTATATCATCTTGAGAATTGAACTCAATTTTTAAATAATTCTTTTCAGTCTTAACTTTTATATTTGAAGATTTGAAAGTATTTACTAAATTATCAAAGGCTTTGAAGTTATAATTTGAAATAGTAGTTTTATTAATTTCATTTGTATTTAAATCATTTGTTTTAAGTGTTTTTACAAGTTTTTCAGTTTCTCTAACTGATAGTTTTTGACCAATTACAGAATCTGAAACTTTTTTCTGATCATCGTCAATAAGACCAATCATAACTTTTGCATGACCTGAAGTAAGTTTATTATTTGCTAAAAGTTGTTGAACATAAGAAGACAATTGTAATAATCTTAAAGTGTTAGTTATATAAGATCTACTTTTAAAAACTCTGTTAGATAATTCATCATGAGTAATTGAATGTTCATTAATTAATTGAGCAAAAGAATAAGCTAATTCAATAACATTTAGGTCATCTCTTTGAATATTTTCAATTAAAGCTAATTCTCTTAATTGTAGTTCTTCTATATCAGTTACAACAGCTGAAATAGTATCAATTTTAGCTAGTTTATGTGCTCTTAATCTTCTCTCACCTGAAACTAAAGTATATTTTCCATCATCATTTCTAATTACTACAATAGCTTGAAGTAATCCATGTTTTTTTATAGACTCACTTAACTCAAAAAGTTTCTTTTCGTCAAAGATTTTTCTTGGTTGTTTTGGATTAGCTAATATGTCACTTACGTTAAGTTTTTTAAGACCATTATCAGAACTTGTATTTTCATTTTCATATGCATTTCCAACTTCACCTAATAATTCACCTAAACCTCTACCTAATGCCATACTTTTTGCCATTGTTTATCCTATAATTGCTTTTGCTAAATTTTCATACGCTTTTGTACCTATTGCATTTTTATCATACAACATAATTGGTTTCCCAAAACTTGGACTCTCTGCAAGTTTAATATTTCTAGGTATTACTACATAAGATGATTTATCAATCTTAAATAATTTACTTTCAAAATGCTGAGCTAAATCTGCAAATACTTGTTTTGACAAGTTATTTTGAGATGAATACATAGTAGGTAAAAAACCTTTAATCTGTAAATTTCTATTAATAGTTTGTTTAACTAACTTAATTGTATTCAATAACTGTGCTAATCCTTCAAGTGCAAAAAATTCACATTGAATTGGGATTAAAACTGAATTAGATGCAGATAAAGTATTAATAGTGATTGGTCCTAACGCAGGAGGTGAATCAATAATAATAAAATCATAATCTTTTTTAATTGGATCAATTTTACGCTTAAGAACTAATTCTCTATCTTTTGTATCTTTATAAAATTCTTTTTCAATTCCAACTAATCCAATATTAGAAGGAGCAACTTTTAAGTTCTCAATTTCTGTATCAAGAATAATTTCGTTCATTTCTTTAGTACCTAACATTACATGATAAATATTATATTGATATGTATCTCTATGAAATCCTAAAGAAGTTGTTGCATTTGCTTGTGGGTCAGCATCTACTAATAATACTTTTTTTCCCATAAGCGCTAATGCAGCACTTAAATTTACGGCTGTAGTAGTTTTACCTACTCCGCCTTTTTGATTTGCTATTGCTATTACTTCACTCATCTTAGACTAAATACCTTATTATTGTTTATAGAAATTGAACCATCACTGTTTAATTCTGATTTCTCTAATGACATTTTTTTGCCACTTATTGTTGCTTTATATTTTAAGCTTAATTTGTATTCTATCTTATATTCACTAAATATTTGCTTCCAAGATATTTTTTCATCTAATTTTTTGAAATAATTGTGTAATAAATCTATTTTATTTATGTTTATATCTAAGAAACCATAGTCTCTATCAACTTCTATCAAATTTATACCAATTCCACAAATAAATGAATTTTTTGAATAATTTGTAATAGTTCCACCTATTTTTTTATCATTTATGTAAAAATCATTTGGCCATTTTAACCAAAGAGCAGATCCCATCTCTTTTAGGCACTTTTTTAATAAATATGAAAAATATATCGAAGCACTTTGTAAGGGCAAGTCATCTACTAAAAATTCTTTAGCTAATACAAAAGAAAAAAACAAGTTTCCTTCTTTTCCAGCCCAAGAATTTCCCCTACTTCCTTCACCGTTTGTTTGTTTTTGTGTAAAAATACATAGTTTTTTAGTATCAGGATTTTCTTTTAAATACGATTTTAAATATTTATGAGTAGAATCTACTTCATCTAATGTTATTATTTTCATAATTAGATTATACATAATTATTATTAATTTGAATATACTAGAATAATATATTAAGGAGTTAATTTGTTAAATTCGCTTTTTCCAATTATTATTTACCTTTTATTAGGTTATTTATTTAAAACATATAAAAAAGATATTTCAAAAGAATTAATTGAATTTATTATTTATTTTTCACTTCCTGCAATGGTTTTTTTAAAAATATATCCACTTGATTTTACATTTAGAACTTTAGAATTAATTTTAATGTTTAATGTTTTTATATTCTTTAATCTATTTATCTCATATTTATTTGCAAAGTTCTTAAAGCTTGAGAAAAAAACATTTGCTACATTTTTAATAGTATCTACTTTTGGAAATACTTCTTTTATTGGATTTACATACATAGAAGCCTTTTATGGCCAAGACTACGTTGTATATGCTTTAATATATGATTTATTTGCATCTTTTTTAATTCTTGTATCTTTTGGTATGGTAATTATTTCTTGGGGAGCTAGTAAAACTTTAAATATTAAAAGTATTTCTAGAACTGTATTGTTTTTTCCTCCAATAATAATGTTCTTTTTAGCTGTATTTTTAAAACTCTTTGAAATGCCAAACTTTGTTTTAAATGCATCAGATACAATAGCTCAAACCTTAGTTCCACTTGCTATGATTGCAATTGGTATGAAACTAGATATAAGTAATATATTCTATAAATTTAAAATTGTATCTTTAGTATTATTTATAAAAATGATTTTAATCCCAATATTAGTAATGATAGGATTTTCTTATTTTTATAATTTATCAGATATTTGGAGTAAAGTCACTATTTTAGAAGTTGCAATGCCACCTATGACTATGGCAGTTGTATTAGCAATTAAAGGTGGATTAGATGAAATTTTAGCAATTAATGCTTTAGTATTAGGAGTTATATTCTCACTTTTATCAGTATCTTCATTTTATTTATTTTTACAATAAAAAAAGGTACATCTTTTAAGATGTACCTTTTATATTTAAAGAGTTAAAACTTATAAAATTAATGGAATATCAACATTGTCCATAGTATCAATTTTTGTTTCTCTTTCAGTATCAACAACTGATTCAAAAACAACTTCAATTGGAGCAGTTTCGTGATTTTCTTTATCAATAAATTTAGTTAAAGCTTTATGGAAATCAAGTTTAACCATACCAATAGGTCCATTTCTTTGTTTTCCGATAATGATTTCAGCTTCTTCAATAGGTTTATCTACAAAAGTAGATTTATATTCTTCACCCTTATCTTTAGCTTCTTTTTCTTTTCTCATTTCATCTCTTTGTTTATATACATCATCTCTATATACAAACATAATTAAATCGGCATCTTGCTCAATAGAACCAGATTCTCTAATATCACTCAACATTGGTCTCTTATCAGGTCTACTTTCAAGTCCCCTGTTTAACTGCGAAAGTGCAATAATAGGAACTTTGATCTCTCTTGCTAGAAGTTTTAAACCCCTTGATATTTCAGATACTTCATTATGTCTATCTTTTCCACCAGTACCTTGCATTAACTGAAGGTAATCAATAATAATTAATGAAATATTATTATCTTCTTTTTGAGCTAGTTTTCGCACTCTTGCTCGAAGTTGATTAATATTTAAAGAACCACCATCATCAACAAATAATTTTTTTGAATTAAAATCATTAAAGGCAGAATTTAAAGTACTCCACTGTCTATCATCCATATCACCTTTTCTTAAATTCTGTAAAGGAATAGAAGTTTTAGCTGCTAATAGCCTTAACATCAACTGTTCAGCTGGCATTTCTAGTGAGAAAAAAATTACACCTTTGTTGGCTTCAATGTTAGATAAAGTCATATTTAAAACTAAAGCAGTTTTACCCATGGCAGGCCGTGCCGCAATAATAATTAAATCACCCTCATTAAAACCAGTAGTTTTTTTATCTAATTCATAATATCCAGTAGTTTGTCCGATTAAGTATTTATTACCTAATTTTTTCATTCTTTTAATATAATCTAATGTCTCACCAGTAATTTCATCCATACTTTTTAATTCAGATGAAGCTGAATCTGTTGTGATTTTATATAATTCATTTTGAATTCTATCAACAGCATCAATGGCAGGAAGATCATCTTCTAAAGCTACTTGTTTAATAGTAGTTGCTAATGTTGCTAATTCTCTTTTTATAGAACCATCTTTAATTTCTCTAACATAAGCTATAGTATTAGTAATAGGATTTGCAGATAATATTTCAATCAAAATTGAATCATCTACATCTTTTGCATCAATTCTTTTCCTAATAAATTCTTCATCAATAGGCATATCAGCTGTATGAAGTTGTTCCATAACATGAAATATTTTTTGATGAGCAGGAAGATAAAAATCTTTATGTTTTATAAGTCCTAATACATCTTCTATTTCTTCTGGATTAAATAAGATTGAAGATAAAACTGCACGTTCAATATTTATACTATATACACTATCCATTATTTATACTCATCCTCTTGTTTTTTAGCTTCTAATTCAACTTCTATTAAAAATCGCTCTAAAAGTTCTTCAGTTGGAAGTTTAGCAATAGTTTCGCCTTTTTTAATAATTAAACCAGAACCTTTTCCGTATGCAATTGCAACATCAGCACTTTTAGCTTCTCCTAAAGCATTTACAACACAACCCATAACTGATAAGTCTAAAGGAACTTTAATATGTTTTGTTCTTTTTTCTACTTCTGCAACTGCTGTTACTAAATCAGCTTCAATTCGACCACAAGTAGGACAAGAAATGATATTAACACCATTTTTTGTTAAACCTGCATCTTTTAGAATTGCTTTACCTACTTCAATTTCTTTCTCTAAAGCACCTGTCATAGAAATTCTCATAGTATCACCGATACCATCTAATAATAGTGAACCTAAGGCAATTGAAGATTTAATAGTCGAGTGAAACTCAGTACCAGCTTCTGTTACACCTAAGTGGAAAGGATAGTGGTTTTTAGGACGTAAGCCTCTATAAGCGGCTACTGTTCTTTGAACATCACTAGCTTTTAGAGATACTTTAATATCTGTAAAACCTAAATCTTCTAAATATTTAATATTATATTCAGCCGATGCAATCATCCCCTCAGGAGTTTGACCATATTTATTCTCAAATTGTTTCTCAAGTGAACCAGAATTTACTCCAATTCTTATTGGAATATTTCTTTGTTGACAAGCTTTAACAATTTCAGCAACTCTTTGTTTATTTCCAATATTACCTGGATTTATTCTTATACAATCAACAACTTCTGCTGCAATTAAAGCAAATTTATAATTAAAATGAATGTCAGCAACAATAGGAAGTGAACTTTGTTCACAAATCTCTTTTAAACTTAAAGCTGCAGCTTTATCAGGAACTGCAAGTCTAACTATATCAGCACCAACAAAGTGTAATCTTTTGATCTGATCTAAAGTAGCTTTAACATCATCTGTTTTAGTAAAAGTCATAGACTGAACTGAAATTGGAGCATCTCCACCAATAGCAACTGAACCTACATGTATTTGTTTTGTTTTGTATCTTTTTATCATGCACGCATTCTATCAAAACAATATTAAGCTTAAATGAATTTTTAAATAATGTTTTAGTATAAATTAAATTTTAATTTAATCTTTTGTTTTATTAAACTTTAATTAGGAATTCTTTAGATATAATCCAGCATATTATAAAAAGGAAATAAATTGTTAGATTTTTCTATATTTGATATGGTAATTATTGGGGTTACATTAGCGCTAGGACTTAAAGGACTTTTTAAAGGTTTTATAAAAGAAATTTCAGGGCTAATTGGAATTATTGGTGGTATTTTTGTAGCTTCTAGGTTTGCAGATGTTGTAGGGAATGCTATAGCACCTACATTTGCAATTACAAGTGAAGCTACTATATCTTTAATTGGTTTTGTATGCGCATTAATCGCTTTTTGGCTTGTTATTTATATTTTAGGAATGATTACAAGTAAAATATTTGCTATGAGTGGATTAGGAATAATTGATAGACTATTTGGATTTATTTTTGGTTCTGCCAAAATATTTTTAATATTAGCTGTTATTTCACATGCTTTATACCAAGTAGAATCATTTAAAAATAAATTAGATACTAAATTTCAAAATTCGCAAGTTTTTCCTCTTTTATTAGAAACAGGTTCATATATTGTAAAACTTGATACAAAAAAAATATCTAAAAGTATTGAAGAAAAAATTGATATAGTTGTACCAGAAAAAGATGTTTTAATAAAAAAAATAGAGAAAACAAAAGAATTTATAAGAGAAACAAGTGAAGAAATTATTTCTAAAGAAATTACAAAAAAAGTAGAAGAAATGCTTCCTAAAACACAAGAAGATAAAAAAGCTACTGAAGACTTAGAAACGCAAGAATAAATAAAAGGATAAATAGATTGTTTGAAAATAAATATATACAGCAAAGAATTGAAAAAGCTGATAAATTAAGAGCATTAGGGATTAACCCTTATGCTAATGATTGTAAAAGAAATACTACTGTTTCAAAATACTTAAATGTAAACTCAGATGTTTTTCAATTAGAAAATAAAAGAGATGAAAAAAGAACATATATAGTTGCAGGAAGAATTAAATTCTTTAGACTAATGGGAAAAGCTTCATTCTTAAAGATTGAAGATGAATCAGGATTATTACAAATTTATGTTTCAAGAGATAATTTACCAGAAGGTTTTTACAACGATATTTTCAAAAAGACTATTGAAGTTGGTGATATTATTGAAGTTGAAGGTTACCCATTTGTAACAAATAAAGGTGAATTATCTTTACATGTGCATGGACTTAGAATCTTAACTAAGGGAATTTCTCCACTTCCAGAGAAATACCATGGTTTAGCAGATAAAGAATTAAGATATAGACAAAGATATTTAGACTTAATTATGAACCCAGAAGTTAAAAAAACTTTCCATACAAGATCAAAAGTTGTATCTTTAACTAGAAGATTTTTTGAAGATAAAGGTTTCTTAGAAGTAGAAACTCCAATGATGCACCCAATTGCAGGTGGAGCAAATGCTAGACCTTTTATTACTCATCATAATGCTTTAGGTATTGATAGATACTTAAGAATTGCACCTGAATTATATTTAAAAAGATTAATTGTTGGTGGATTTGAAGCTGTATTTGAAATTAATAGATGTTTTAGAAATGAAGGTATGGATGCTACGCATAATCCTGAGTTTACATCAATTGAGTTCTACTGGGCTTATAAAACTTATAAAGATTTAATTGTATTAACAAAAGAATATTTTGAATATTTATTTGAACATTTAGACTTACCAAGTACTTTACCATATGGTGATTTTGAAATTGACTTTAAAAACTTTACTGAAATCCCTTTAATTACTTCTTTAATTGAAATTGGTGGAGTTCCTGCTGATGTTGTTGAAGATAAGCAAAAAATTATTGACTACTTAAAAGCTGCACATATCAAAGTAAATGAAAAAATGAATTTAGGTCAATTACAAGGTGAATTATTTGACGAATATGTTGAAGAAAAATTAATCAACCCTACTTTCATTACAGAATATCCTATTGATATCTCTCCACTTGCAAGAAGAAATGATGAGAAACATCATATTGCTGATAGATTTGAATTATTTATTGCAGGTAAAGAAATTGCTAATGCATTCTCTGAGTTAAATGATCCTTTAGATCAATTAAAAAGATTTGAAGATCAAATGGCTTCTAAAGAATCTGGTGGTGATGATGAAGCACATGAAATGGATGAAGATTTCGTAAATGCTTTATCTTATGGAATGGCTCCTACTGCTGGTCAAGGTATAGGAATTGATAGATTAGTTATGATGTTAACAAATCAACACTCAATTAGAGATGTATTATTATTCCCAGCTATGAAACCAATCAAACACGAAATTGATTTACATAAAGAAGACACAGAAGACTAAGTCTTCTTGTGTTTATAGTATTTACTAATAAATATAGAGATATTTATTAGTAAATACTATTTATTATATTTAAAGGATAATTTATATGTCTTACATAAGCAAAAGTAACTTAGAAATATCAGATAAAGAAGTTTTTGACATTATTGAAAATGAACTGGCACGTCAAAGTGATCACTTAGAAATGATTGCAAGTGAAAACTTTACTTCACCTGCTGTTATGCAAGCTATGGGTTCTGTATTTACTAATAAATATGCAGAAGGTTATCCTTATAAAAGATATTATGGTGGATGTGAACAAGCTGATAAAGTTGAGCAATTAGCAATTGATAGAGCTTGTCAAATCTTTAAATGTACTTATGCAAATGTACAACCTCATTCAGGAAGCCAAGCTAATGGTGCAGTTTATGCTGCATTATTAAAAGCAGGTGATAAACTTTTAGGTATGGATTTATCTCATGGTGGACATTTAACTCATGGTTCTAAGCCTTCTTTCTCTGGTAAGAACTATTCTGCTTTTTATTATGGTGTTGAGCTTGATGGAAGAATTAATTATGACAAAGTTTTAGAAATTGCTAAAATTGTTAAACCAAAAATCATTGTTTGTGGAGCTTCTGCTTACGCAAGAGAAATTGATTTTAAAAGATTTAGAGAAATAGCTGATGAAGTAGGAGCTATTTTATTTGCTGACATTGCACATATTGCTGGTTTAGTAGCTGCTGATTTACATGTAAGTCCTTTCCCTCATGCACATGTTGTAACAACAACAACTCATAAGACTCTACGAGGTCCAAGAGGTGGAATGATTATGACTAATGATGAAGATATAGCTAAAAAAATTAACTCTGCTATTTTCCCTGGATTACAAGGTGGACCATTAGTTCATGTTATTGCTGCAAAAGCAGTAGCATTTAAAGAAGTTTTAGACCCCTCTTGGAAAGATTATTCACTTCAAGTAATTAAAAATACTTCTGTATTAGCAGATGTTTTAATGTCTAGAGGTTATGATGTAGTTTCAGGTGGAAGCGATAATCATTTAATCCTAGTTAGTTTTTTAAATAAAGAATTCTCAGGTAAAGAAGCAGATGCTGCTTTAGGGAATGCTGGAATTACTGTTAATAAAAATACAGTTCCAGGTGAAACTAGATCTCCTTTTGTAACTTCAGGTGTTAGAATCGGAAGTCCTGCATTAACTGCACGTGGAATGAAAGAAAAAGAATTTAAAATAATTGCAAATAAAATTTGTGATGTTTTAGATGATATTAGAAATGAAGAATTACATGCTTCAATTAAAGCTGAACTAAAAGTTTTAGCACAAGACTTTATTATTTATAATTCTAGTACATATTAA